>NZ_BAAAMU010000078.1:15080-48370 GCF_039529435.1 Nonomuraea maheshkhaliensis | reverse complement strand
CCGCCCGCCCCGCTCCTGGTGGCCGCCGGCCCCCGCGCCCGGCGCGCCCGCGAGCAGGCCGCGTGCCCTGCGCTCCAGCCGTACGACCGCCGCGGCCGCCCCCGCCGCCCTCGGATGGGCGAGGGACGAGACGAGCTCCCACGGGAACCCGGCGCTGCGGACGACCACGGCCGGCAGCAGGGCCCAGTCGTGTTCGATGTCCATATGAGACAACTCCCTTTCGTGGCCCGAATTCCCGCACCCCGCCGTAACTCAGATATTTACAAGATCGTTATTCCCTGTCAATGAGTTTCAGGATGAGAAGAAAATGAGATCCCGCCAGCCAGGGAGAAAGTTCATCTTTAATCCCCACAAGACTCGCCATAAAGGACGGCGCCGCTCACCTTCTGTAGCCAAGAACCAGATCCTTGCAGTACGGAGAGCTATCATCCGTCCAGATCAACACGAGGAGGACACCGGGATAACCACGGAATGAATTCAGCGCAGGCGAATAAGCGTAATTCCCGTGACGGCCGCAGGGTATTTATTCGCACCCCCATGCGAAATGGCGCCGGCGCGTTCTCATTCACGCCGGGGCAAGGTGGGGTCAAACGCGCGTGCCAGGGCGCCGGAACGGCGAAACAGGCTGATAGAAGGTGACACGGGCGCGAGAAGCGGCACGAGCGACGGGGAGGTGAAGGGAACCGGTGACGGAAGACGCGCTGCGCACGGAGCGGCGGGGCGGTGAGGGGCGGCGCCTGCGCGCGCCGGTGTTCTTCGTGGGGTTGATCCTCGTCAGTGCGGTGATCGTCGCGCTCGACCTGACCTCGGGCACGGCGGTCCGGCTGTTCCCGCTGCTGATCTTCCTGCCGGCGATCATCTCGGGTCTCGGCGCGGTGTGGCAGACCGCCGTCGCCTCGGTCTGGGTGGTCGTCGTGGAGGTCGCCGCCGGTGCCTACCTGCACGGCGCGTGGGACGACATCGCGCTCGCGGCCGGGTTCGCCGCGCTGTTCGGCGTGGTGAGCGTGATCGGGTGCCGCTTCCGCGTACGGCGCGAGGAGGAGGTGCACCGGCTGCGCTCCGCCGCCGCCGCGCTCCAGCGGCAGATCGTCCGCCCGCTCCCGCTGCGCACCGCGGACGTGCTGGTGGACGGCCTCTACCAGCCGGTGGAGGAGGACACGATGGTGGGCGGCGACATGTACGAGGTCGCCCCGTCGAGAAACGGCACCCGGGTGCTGATCGCGGACGTCCAGGGCAAGGGCCTGCCCGCGATCGGCACGGCGCTGGCGGTGCTCGGCTCGTTCAGGGAAGCGGCTTACCGCGAGGAGACCCTCACCGGCGTCGTGGCCGCCATGGAGAACTCCGTGATCAGGCAGAACTTCTTCGCCTCCCACACCGGCGAGCCCGAGCGGCTGGTCACCGCGCTGGTGATCGACATCCCCCACGAGGCCGGCGATCCGGCGGTACAGGCGGTCAACTGCGGTCACATCGCCCCGTACCTCATCCAGCACGGCGACGTCTGGCAGGCCGATCTGGGCGAGCCCGACGTGCCGCTCGGCGTGGCGGCGCTGACGGACGAGACGCGCAGGATCACCCGGTTCGCCTTCCCCAGGGGCGCGACGATGCTGCTGTGCACCGACGGCGTCACCGAGGCCCGCGACCCGCGCGGCGCCTTCTACCCGCTGCAGGAGCGGTTGCGCGAGTGGGCCCCGTCCCCGCCGACCGCGCTCGCGGCCGTGCTCGGAGCCGATCTGCGGCATTTCACCAGGACCGCGCCGCGCGACGACATCGCGATCCTCACGCTCCGCAGGCCGGAGCCGCCGCTCGGGTAGTGCCGGAGGGCCCCTGAACCGACCCCGTGAACCGCCCTGTGCACCCGCGCGTACCTACACACATCGGACACGTGGTCCATGGAGGTGTCGTGGAGCTCAGTCTCTTGCGGGCACAAGCGCACAGCCCGTCGTACTTCTCACTTATGCGCAGCTCGACGGGAGAGCGCGCCCCGGTGGACTTCTGCATCCCTTGCAACCCGTATTTCCCCACACCGGAGATCTTCGAGCACCTCGGGAGAAATCTGGAGACGATCCTCAAGTTCTATCCCAGCGACGCGGGCACGATCACCGAGGAGCTCTGCTCCACGCTCGGGCTCCATCCCAAGACCGTCGCGATGGGCAACGGCTCGACGGAGCTGATCACCTGGATCGACCATCTGCTGGTGCGCGAGAGCCTGGCGGTGCCGATCCCCACGTTCGGCCGCTGGACCGACCAGCCGCTGGAGACGGGCAAGCGGGTGGACATGTATCCGCTGATGGAGAGCCGCAACTTCGCCCTCGACGTGGATGACTTCGTGTCGTTCGTCCGCATGCGCGGCTCGCGCGTGGCGGTGATCTGCAACCCGAACAACCCCGACGGAGGCTACCTGCCCAAGCACGAGGTCCTGTACCTGCTCGACCAGCTGATCGACCTCGACCTGGTGATCGTGGACGAGTCGTTCGGCGACTTCGTGGACGCCGAGCCGTACCCGGGCGTGGCCGCGGAAGCGGCGGTGCGGCCGAACGTGATCGTGCTGCGCAGCCTCGGCAAGAACTTCGGCCTGCACGGCATCCGCTTCGGCTACATGGTGGCCAACCCCGCCCTGGCCGCCCGCGTACGCGACGCGCTGCCGAAGTGGAACCTCAACTCCTTCGCCGAGGTCGTCGTGTTCATGATGCGCCAGTTCATGGGCGAGTACGACGAGAGCCTCAAACGGCTCAACGCCGACAGGCGGGCGATGTTCCAGCAGCTCAGCACCATGCCGGGGCTGTCGGTCTACGCCTCACAGGGCAACTTCCTGCTGGTCAAGCTGCCGCCGGGGCACGACGGGGTGCCGCTGCGCGACCACCTGCTCACCGAGCACGGCGTGTACGTCCGCGAGTGTGGCAACAAGCTGGGCACCACCAGCCAGTTCCTGCGCCTGGTCGTACGCCCCCAGGACGACGTGCGCCGGCTGCTGATCGGCATGACGCAGTTCCTGTACTCGGGCAGCCTGCACGAGATCCCCGTGATCGGGCTGCACCACCGGGCGGTCAACCCGCTCTCGGCGTGAACCGCGGGCGGGGGAAACGCTGGATCCCCCGCCCGCACCACACCCCACTTTGTCGTCCGATGTCGGTGTAAGCTGTCCCGGCTATTTCCTTACGCCATAAACAGTCACGCCACGAAAAGTCGGCCGACGATGGAAGGGTTCCGTGCTCTCCAGCCAGCAGGCAAGCACCGTCCAGCCCCGCGATCACACCGCCGCGGACAGCCATGACCGCATCCAGGTCCGCGGCGCCCGGGAGAACAACCTCAAGGGCGTCTCCCTCGACATCCCGAAGCGACGGCTCACCGTCTTCACCGGAGTGTCCGGCTCCGGCAAGTCCTCACTCGTCTTCGACACGATCGCCGCCGAGTCCAGACGGCTGATCGACGAGACGTACACCGCGTTCGTCCAAGGCTTCATGCCGAGCCTGTCGCGCCCCGACGTCGACGCGCTGCACAACCTGAGCGCGGCGATCATCGTGGACCAGGAGCGCATGGGCGCCAACGCCCGCTCCACGGTGGGCACCGCGACCGACGCGCACACCATGCTGCGCATCATCTTCAGCCGCGCCGCCGAGCCGTACGTCGGCACCGCCTCCGCCTTCAGCTTCAACACGGCCGAGGGCATGTGCCCTGCCTGTGAGGGGCTGGGCAAGACGTCCGAGGTGGACGTGGACGCGGTCGTCGACAGGGAGCTGTCGCTCAACGAGGGCGCGATCACGCTTCCCGGGTTCGCCGTCGACACCTGGCAATGGCAGGTCGTGGCCGGCTCGGGCCTGTTCGACCCCGCCGTCAAGCTGAAGGACTTCACCGCCCAGCAGTGGGACGACCTGCTCCACAAGCCCGCCACCAAGCTGAAGTACGGCAACAGCAACTTCACCTACGAGGGCCTGATCCCCCGCGTCAAGCGCTCCTACCTGGGCAAGGACAGGGAGTCGATGCAGTCGGCGGCGCGGGCGTTCGCCGAGCGGGCCATCACGCAGGCCACCTGCTCCTCCTGCGGCGGCGCGCGGCTCAACGAGGCCGCACTGTCGGCCAGGATCCAGGGCCACACCATCGCCGACTGCTCGGCCATGCAGATCAACGACCTGGCCGACTTCGTCCGCGGCATCGACCACCCGAGCGTCGGCCCCGTGCTGGAGGGGCTGCGCTCGACACTCGACTCGCTGGTGGAGATCGGGCTGGGCTACCTCAGCCTCAACCGGGAGTCCGCCACGCTGTCGGGCGGCGAGGCGCAGCGGGTGAAGATGGTGCGCCATCTCAACTCCAGCCTCACCGACGTCACGTACGTCTTCGACGAGCCCACGGCCGGCCTGCACCCGCACGACATCCAGCGGATGAACCGCCTGCTGCTGGCGTTGTGCGACACGGGCAACACCGTGCTCGTGGTCGAGCACAAGCCGGAGACGATCGCCATCGCCGACCACGTGGTGGACCTCGGCCCCGGCGCGGGCACGGCCGGCGGCGAGATCTGCTACTCGGGCAACCTGCACGGCCTGCGCCGCTCGGAGACGCTGACCGGCCGCTACCTCGACCACCGCGTACGGCTGCGCGAGCAGGTCCGCACGCCGTCCGGGTGGCTGCCGATCAGGAACGCGAGTCTGCACAACCTGCGTGACGTGAGCGTGGACCTCCCGCTCGGCGTGCTGACCGTGGTCACCGGGGTGGCGGGGTCGGGCAAGAGCTCGCTGATCCACGGGCACGTCGCCGGGCGGGACGGCGTGGTGGTGGCCGACCAGTCGCCGATCCGCGGCTCGCGCAGGAGCAACCCGGCCACCTACACCGGTGTGCTCGACCCGATCCGGGCGGCCTTCGCCAAGGCCAACGGGGTCAAGCCGGGCCTGTTCAGCGCCAACTCGGAAGGGGCCTGCCCGGGGTGCAAGGGCATCGGGCTCATCTACACCGACCTGGTGATGATGGCCGGGGTGTCCTCGGTGTGCGAGCAGTGCGAGGGCAAGCGGTTCACGCCCGAGGTGCTGACGTACGAGCTGCGGGGCAAGAACATCAGCGAGATCCTGGAAATGCCGATCTCCGAGGCGCGCGACTTCTTCCGCACCGGCCAGGCCGGGGTCATCCTCGACCGGCTCGTCGCGGTCGGCCTCGGTTACCTGGGGCTCGGGCAGCCGCTCACCACGCTGTCGGGCGGCGAGCGGCAGCGGCTCAAGCTGGCCGTCAACATGGCCAGGAACGGGACCACGTACGTGCTGGACGAGCCCACCACGGGCCTGCACCTGGCGGACGTCGACCAGCTCCTGTCCCTGCTCGACCGCCTGGTCGAGGACGGCAACTCGGTCATCGTGATCGAGCACCACCAGGCCGTCATGGCCCACGCCGACTGGATCGTGGACCTCGGGCCCGGCGCCGGTCACGACGGCGGCCAGGTCGTCTTCACCGGGACCCCGGCCGAGCTGGTCGCCGACGGCACCTCGCTGACGGCCATCCACCTGCGCGACTACGTCAACAGGAGCTGATCCACGCTCAGACGGCCAGGCGGGCCAGCACCCGGGCGAAGTCGGGCGGGGGCGCCACGACCAGCCGGGTCTGCCCGCCCTGGGCGACGATGTCGGCCCTGATGAGCGTCAGCCGCTCCCCGTGCCACCAGTACACCTGCGGGCTGAGCCCGTCCGTGCGCGCCGCGTGCACCCGCAGCCGCTCGATGGCCCGCACGACCCCGATCCCGTCCACGGGGTGCAGCAGCAGCGTGTACGGGTCGGGCAGCACCACCAGCGTCCCGTCGGCCGGCACCGGCAGGTAGTCGCCCAGCCAGCGCAGATGCGTGGCGGCCGACGGGCTCGGCGCGGTCAGCCGGGTCACCGGCGTGCCGGTCAGCTCGATGCTCTCGCTGGTCAGCCGCTCCCGCTCGCGGACGTTGGCCACGGCCAGCTCGATCGCCCGCCCGGTCGGCACGGGCCAGCAGCCGGCCTCCTCGGGCCGCACGGCCCGCGTGCCCACGGTGAGCAGCTCGACCATGTCGGCGTTGAGGTGGCGGCCGACGACGCGGGTCAGGTCGGGCACCTCGTCCACGGCCTCGACGCGGATGCGCAGCAGGGGCCCGGCCTGCTTCAGGTCGCACACGTCGAGCCGGTCGCCGGCGGTGGCCACGGCGTGGCCGAGGTGCTCGGAGACCAGCATGGGCCAGTCTTCCCTGGCCCTGCGCCCGGCCTCGCGCCGCAGCCCGGTCAGCCGGACGACCATCTCGCCGCCGCCCGCCCCGCCGTATGTCCCGCCGTGTGTCCCCTCGTGTGTCCCGTCGAGCGCGCTCGTCAAGGTCACGGAGGAGCCGTCCTGGGCGAACGCGAAGGAATATCCGAGGGACTCCGCGACCAGTGCGAGCAACGAGTCGAGATCGACGTCTTCGACGGGCCGTCGCGAGGGCTCACGCCTGAACAAGTTCACGCGCCATGTCCCCTTCTGTCTGATTCGTCCCTCCTACCTTGCCTGCTCCCCATTCCGGATCGAACCGGTCAGCGAGCACGATTCGGTATCGATAACACCAAGTGCATTCAGCCACACGCTCATCTGCGGTGACCCGTGCCCCACCGGCAACCCGGCCACCACCGGCACCCCGAGCGAGGCCAGCCTGTCTTCCAGCACCGGGTAAGGGTCGCCGCAGCCGACCCACGACCCGAGCGCGATCCCGCGCACGCCGTCGAAGACCCCGGCCTGCAGCAGCTGGGTGAGCATGCGATCGATCCGGTACGGCTCCTCCCCCACGTCTTCGAGGAAAGCGATCCCCCCGGCGAACGACGGCTGCCACCGCGTGCCGCACATCGAGGCGAGCAGCGACAGGTTACCGCCGCGGAGCACTCCCTCGGCGCGCCCCGGAGCAAGCACCCGGTCACCCCGCACGAGCGGCGCGGCCTCGAACAGCGCCTGCCGCATGCTCTCCCAGGTGAGCGGCTCGGGCCCCTCCTCGTCGCCGGCGATGACGTCGCAGGCGGCCATCGGCCCGTGCAGCGTCGCCACGCCCAGTTCGATCGCGAACGCGTTGTGCAGCGCCGTGATGTCGCTCGACCCGAGCAGCACCTTGGGCCCGGCCGCGCGCATGGCGTCCCAGTCGAGCAGGTCGAGCAGCCGCGCCGCGCCGTAGCCGCCCCGGCAGCAGAAGACCCCGGTCACGGCCGGGTCGCACCAGGCGGACTGCAGGTCGGCGGCCCGGTGGGCGTCCTCGCCCGCGAGGTAGTCGAGGCCCTGACGGTCGAGGACGTGCGCGCCCACGACCACCTTCAGGCCCAGCTCCTCCAGCCGCCGGACGCCCCGCCTGAGCAGGACGGCGTTGGGCGGCCCCGAGGGGGCGACGATGGCTACGGTGTCACCTTGCCGCATCGATCAACTCCTTGACGAGCGTGGGTAGTGCCTGGCCGATCGGCTCGTTGATCACCCGGTCGGCGAAGGGGTCGTAGGGGGTGGGCTGGGCGTTGACGATCACCAGGGTGGCGCCGGCGTCGAGCGCCTCGCCGCACAGCCCGGCGGCGGGATGCACGGTCAGCGAGGTGCCCACGGCCAGGAACACGTGGCACGTGCGGGCGGCACGCTGCGCGGCCCGCATCACCTCGGGCTTGAGCGACTGCCCGAACGAGATCGTGTTGGCCTTCTGGATGCCGCCGCAGCTCAGGCAGGGCGGATCGGCCTCGCCGGCCCGCACCCGGGCGAGCACGTCCTCCATGGGCGTGATCAGCTCGCACGACAGGCACTCGGCGCGGCGCATGGTGCCGTGGATCTCGATGACCTTCTCCGGCGAGGACCCGGCGCGCTGGTGCAGCTCGTCGATGTTCTGTGTGACGAGGGCCCGCAGCAGCCCGGCGCGCTCCAGCTCGACCAGCGCCAGGTGGGCGGCGTTCGGCCTGGCGTCCCAGGCGGCGTGATCGAGTCTGGCCCGCCACGAGGCGCGCCTGACCTCCGGGTCGGCGAGGTAGCGGTCGATGCTCGCGTCGGCCTCGGCCTGCGGGTTCTTGGTCCACACGCCTTGGGGGCCGCGGAAGTCGGGGATCCCGGAGTCGGTGGAGACGCCCGCCCCGGTGAGGACCGACACCATCCTTGGCTCGTTCACCTGGCAAACGGTGTCACACTTACCTGTCGTATGCGACTTCCGCCCCACATCCTCGTGGTCAACGGCATCAAGGTCCGCCGCCCGGTCTTTCTGATCGGAGCGCCGCACTCCGGCGCGGACCTGCTGGCCCGTGCCCTGAAACGCTCTCCGGGTTTCCACATGACGATGGGCCGCGCGAGCGTGGCGCACGTGCTGTACGCCTTCGCCCGCAAGCCGTCCATCGCCCGGACGTCCGGCGCCGTGCGCGTCATGCGCGACGCGCTGTCCGAGTCGTGGCAGGTGCTGCCCCGCTCGTGCGGCGACTGCGCGGAGTCGTGCCGGGACGCGGGCGGCGTCACGGGCACGGGCCCGTGCGTGGCCACGAGTGAGGTCACCCGCTTCGCCGACGGCAGCCCCGACCTGCTCTACAGCGTGCCCGTGCTGCTCCAGGCCTTCCCCGACGCCCGGTTCATCCAGCTCATCCGCGACGGCAGGGACGTGGTGGCCGACATGCTGGCCGATCCGGCGTGCCTGGCCTGTTTCAAGCCGGCCATGTTGTCGGAGCACACCGAGTTCCCCAACGCGTTCCTCGGCGTCAACAAGGACGAGCACCTGCAGCGCTGGAAGACGATGCCGGCGGCGGGCAAGAGCGCGCTGCGCTGGCGCAGCGCCGTGCGGATGAGCGCTGAGCTGCGCCGCACGCTGCCCGGGCCGCAGCTGCTGACCGTGCGCTACGAGGACCTGGTCGGCACGCCGCCGCGCGCGGTGGCGACGCTGGCGGAGTTCCTGGAGACGCGGGTGTCGAAGGTCGTCATGTACGACACCGCCGTGCCCAAGGTCGGCGCCTGGCGCACCCGGCTGCGCCGCGAGGACCTGGAGCTGGTGGAGAAGGTGGCCAGGGAGGAGCTCACGCGGCTGGGCTACCGGAAGAACTGAACTGGGTGCGGTAGAGCTCGGCATAGAGCCCGCCGCGCGCCAGCAGTTCCTCGTGCCGGCCGCGCTCGGCGATCCGGCCGTCGTGGACGACGAGGATCTCGTCGGCCTCCCTGATCGTCGAGAGCCGGTGCGCGATGACCAGTGACGTGCGGCCCTCCAGCGCCGTCTTCAGCGCCACCTGCACCGCGGCCTCGGACTCCGAGTCGAGATGGGCGGTGGCCTCGTCGAGCACGACCACCCTGGGCGCCTTCAGCAGCAGCCTGGCCAATGCCAGCCGCTGCTTCTCGCCGCCGGACAGCCGGTAGCCGCGGTCGCCCACCACGGTCTCGAGACCGTCGGGCAGGCCGGCGATGAGCGGGCCGATCTGCGCCGCGTCGAGCGCCTGCCAGATCTCCTCGTCGCTCGCCTCGGGCCTGGCGTAGCGCAGGTTGGCGGCGATCGTGTCGTGGTAGAGGTGGGCGTCCTGCATGACCACGCCGACGGTGTCGCGCAGCGAGCCGAGCGTGGCGTCGCGCACGTCGAGCCCGTTGATCCTGACCGCGCCCTCGTTGACGTCGTAGAGCCGCGACACCAGCGAGGTGATCGTGGTCTTGCCCGCGCCGCTGTGGCCGACCAGCGCGATGAGCTGCCCCGGCCGCGCCGTGAAGGACACGCCCTCCAGCACCGGATGGGACGGCCCCGTGTCCTGCCTGGCCACCGACTCCAGCGAGGCCAGCGAGACCTCCTCGGCCGCCGGGTAGCGGAAGCGCACGTCGTCGAAGTCGATCGTGACCGGGCCCTCGGGCACCGGCACCGCGCCGGGCCGCTCGGCGACCATGGGCTTGAGGTCGAGGATCTCGAAGACGCGGTCGAAGCTCACCAGCGCGGTCATCACGTCGACGTGCACGTTGGACAGCGAGGTGAGCGGGCCGTAGAGGCGCATGAGCAGGGCGGCCAGCGCCACCAGGGTGCCGAGCTCGAAGGCGCCGGAGACGGACAGGACGCCGCCGATCCCGTAGACGAGGGCGGTGGCCAGTGCCGCGATCAGGCCGAGCGCGACGCGGAAGACGGTGCCGTACATGCCGACGGTCACGCCCACGTCGCGCACCCGGGCGGCGCGGGCGCCGAAGACCGCGGCGTCGTCCTCGGGCCTGCCGTAGAGCTTGGCGACGGTCGCGCCCGCCACGTTGAAGCGCTCGGTGGTGACCGAGCTCATCTCGGCGTCGAGCTGCATCTGCTCGCGGGTCAGCGCCGACATGCGGCGGCCGACGTATTTCGCGGGCACGATGAAGATCGGCAGCAGCACCAGCGCGACCAGCGTGACCTGCCACGACAGCGCCAGCATCGCGCCGAGCACCAGGACCAGGCTGACCACGTTGGCGACGACCGAGGACAGCGTGCTGGTCAGGGCGCGCTGGGCGCCGATCACGTCGGTGTTGAGCCGGCTGACCAGCGCGCCGGTCTGGGCGCGCATGAAGAAGGCCACCGGCATGCGCTGCACGTGGTCGAAGACCTCGGTGCGCAGGTCGTAGATGAGGCCCTCGCCGATGCGGGCGGAGAACCAGCGCTGCGCCAGCGTCAGCCCGGCGTCGACCAGCGCGAGCGCGGCGATGGCCACGGCCAGCCAGACGATCACGGCGGGCCGCTTGGGCAGGATGCCGTCGTCGATGATCGCCTTCATCAGCAGCGGGTTGGCGACCACGATCACCGCGCCGGCCACGACGAGCGCGAGGAACGCGGCGATCTGCTTCGTGTACGGGCGCGCGTAGCCCGCGATGCGCCGGACCGTGCCCGGCCGCAGCCGCTGTTTGGTGACCGAGCCGTCGCGCCGCAGGGACGCCATCGCGCTCGGGCCGAAGCCCCCACCCATCATCGCCATGCGGGAGATCCCCCTTTCCTCCGCACGGACAGCGCCGCCGGGAGGCCCGGGGATTCCCGGCTCCGCTCACCGCGAAACCGGCCGCCGGAAAGCCTCCCTTCTCCGCGCGGCCCCCTGAGGCACGCTGAGCCGTTTTCCGGCCCCGCCGTCAGTCGTACCCGCCTTCGAGCCCGACCGGCGGCCCAGGGGCACCACAGCCCCGCACGACCGGCGGCAGCGCCGGCGCCTGAGTGACGAATCAGCCCGACCGCCTCAGAAGCACCGAACCAGCCTCAAAGCCGCGAATCAGCCCCGACCCCGCCCAAGAGCGCTGAGCCGCGGATCAGCCCGATCAACCATGTCAGCCGGATCTGTCGGATCGGCCCGATCAGCCGGATCGGCCGAAGAGTGCCTTGATGCGCGCGGCCTGCTCGATCCCCTCGGCCACACTCTGCTCCTCCAGGGTGCGTGCCTGCGCCCCCTGGAGGAGCCGCTTGGTCGCCACAGCCGCGTCCCGGTTCGTCGACAGCAGCTGCGCGGCCTTGTCCTTCACCGCTTGATCCAGGTCGCCCCCGGCGACCACTCTCTCCGCGAGGCCGATGCGCATGGCCTCTTCGGCGTGCACGGTCCTGGCGGTCAGGCAGATGTCGATCGCCTTGGCCAGGCCCACCAGCTCGACCAGGGGCTTGGTCCCCGTCAGGTCGGGCACCAGGCCCAGTGCGGGCTCTTTCATGCAGAACGAGACGTCTTCGGCCACGATCCGCAGGTCACAGGCGAGCGCGAGCTGGAATCCCGCACCGATCGCGTGCCCCTGCACTGCGGCGATGGAAACGATCTCCGGGCGGCGCAGCCACAGGAACCCCGCTTGGGCCTGTCTGATGCGCTGCTCGAAGCCGGTGTCCCCGTCTGCGGCCACCGAACTGAACGAGCCCTGTCCGGGCACCCCCTCGGATGTGAACGTTCGCAGGTCTATCCCTGCCGAGAAGGACGGTCCCTCACCTTTCACGACGACGACGCGTACCTGCTCGGGCAGGTTCTCGCCGATGCGAGCCAGTTCCGACCATGTCGCGAACGTTTGTGCGTTGCGCTTTTCCGGCCGGTCCAGCGTGATCGTCGCTATCTCACCGTCCACCTCGTAGCGGACCCCGTTCTGCGCCGAGGCAGAGCCGTCGTCCGCGTTCCCCCCGCGCTGTCGCGCCTGCGCTTCCGCCATCGCCCGCTCCCTTTGTCCGGAGTGCTGACCGTCGCGCCCGAGCTTACAGAATATGATTCTGGCTCGGGCGCGACGGCGGCTGACTAGGGACGGGCGGCTGCGGTCGCACGTTCCGAGGCGGCCGTCAGCGCTTGGACTTGCCTCGGGTCGCCCCGCCGCGTCCGCGCAGAGTCACACCGGACTCGCTGAGGATGCGGTGGATGAACCCGTAAGACCGACCGGTCGAAGCGGCCAGGGCGCGGATGCTTTCGCCCGCGGCGTAGCGCTTCTTGAGATCGCCGGCCAGTTTTTCCCGGTCGGCCCCGGTGACCCGGGTGCCCTTCTTCAGTGTCTCGGCCACGAGTACCTCCTGTAGTGCCGGACTTCCGCAGCGTTACTCCGCCATGATCAGTCATTTCAGCGGGATCGGCTACCTACTCCACGGGAAAAGATCCGTACCCACTCAAATTAAGATCAGGCAAGTGCCACAAGATCGGAAAATTCGGCGCTCCATGCGTCTTCAGTTCCGTCAGGTAGCAAGATCACCCTATCCGGTGACAGGGCGTCAACGGCACCCTCGTCGTGGGTGACTAGGACGATTGCTCCTGAATACGACCTCAGAGCGTTGAGGACCTGCTCCCTGCTGACCGGGTCGAGGTTGTTCGTGGGCTCGTCGAGCAGCAGCACGTTGGCACTGGAGAGCACCAGCATGGCCAGCGCCAGCCGGGTCTTCTCGCCGCCGGACAGCACGCCCGCGGGCTTGTCGACGTCGTCGCCGGTGAACAGGAACGAACCGAGCACCTTGCGCAGCTCGGTGTCGGTGAACCCGCCGCCGGCCGAGCGCATGTTCTCCAGCAGGGTGCGGCCCGGGTCGAGGGTCTCGTGCTCCTGGGCGTAGTAGCCGATCTTGAGGCCGTGGCCGGGGCGCAGCTCGCCCGTGTCGGGCTGCTCGATCCCGCCCAGCAGGCGCAGCAGCGTGGTCTTGCCGGCGCCGTTGAGCCCGAGGATGACGACCCTGTGACCTCGGTCGATGGCCACGTCGACGTCGGTGAAGACCTCCAGCGACCCGTAGGACTTGGACAGGCCCTCGGCCATGAGCGGGGTGCGCCCGCAGGGCTGGGGGTCGGGGAAGCGCAGCCGGGCCACCTTGTCGGCCTTGCGCTCCTCCTCGGTGCCGGACAGCAACCGGTGCGCGCGCCGCATCATGTCCTGGGCGGCCTTGGCCTTGGTCGCCTTGGCCCGCATCTTGTCGGCCTGCGCCAGCAGCGCCCCCGCCTGCTTCTCGGCGTTGGCCCGCTCGCGCTTCCTGCGCTTCTCGTCGGTCTCGCGCTGGGCGAGGTAGGCGTTCCAGCCGACGTTGTAGTGATCGATCACCGACCGGTTGGCGTCCAGGTGGAGCACCTTGTTGACCGTGGCTTCAAGAAGGTCGACGTCGTGGCTGATGATCACCAAGCCACCCTGATGACTGCGCAAAAAATCGCGAAGCCACCCGATTGAGTCCGCATCTAGGTGGTTTGTCGGCTCGTCGAGAAGGAGAGTTTCCGCTCCGCTGAAAAGAATTCGCGCCAATTCCACGCGCCTGCGCTGACCGCCGGAAAGCGTTTGCAAGGGCTGCCCGAGCACCCGGTCGGGCAGGCCGAGACTGGAGGCGATGGAGGCCGCCTCCGACTCGGCCGCGTAGCCGCCGAGCACGTGCATCTGATCTTCGAGCCGGCCGTAGCGCCGCACGGCCTTCTCCCTGGTGCGGTCGTCGGCGGACGACATCCCCAGCTCCGCCTCGCGCAGCTTGCGGATGACCTCGTCGAGCCCGCGCGCGGACAGGATGCGGTCGCGGGCCAGCACCTGGAGGTCGCCGGTGCGCGGGTCCTGGGGCAGGTAGCCGACGCTGCCGGTGGTGGTGACGCTGCCCGCGGCGGGCAGGCCCTCGCCCGCCAGCACCTTGGTGAGCGTCGTCTTGCCCGCGCCGTTGCGGCCGACGAGCCCGATCTTGTCACCGGGGTTGACCCGGAAGGTGGCCTTCTCGATGAGCAGGCGCGCGCCCGCGCGCAGTTCGATATCATTCGCAATGATCATGGTGACCGGTACACTCCCGAGGTAGGAAACGAGGATTGGGCGTGCGACGCCGGTCAATCGGGAGCATGCATACCGATCAGTGTAGGGCCCCTGGAAGGGGCCCCACCTCTCCTTAACGTGCCGTGAGGTGCTTGCCGATCAGCACCAGGTTGTGAATGGCGGCCAGCCCGTACTGCGCGGCGCTGTTGGTGCTGACGAACGCCGCCTCGTGCACCGGGTGCGGCACCCGCGGGCCGTCCACCAGGGTCAGCTCCCAGTTCTCCTGGTGTTGCAACGGGTTGCGGTTGAGCTGGTCGCCCTCCCCCAGGCGGAACTTGCGCCACGCCCAGGCGGCCAGCTCGGCGTCCCCGGTGCGCGCCGCCGCGTACGCCGTCAGCCTGCTGTGCGCCTGGATCAGCGAGATCCCGCTGAGCCGCTGCCCCGTCTCCGCCTCCTGCTGCTCCGGCGGGGCCAGGTAGAGGCGGCAGTACTCCAGCCAGGCCCGCTCGAAACCGGGCACGTCCAGGTCGAGCGCGATCAGCTCCGCGCACATCTCCGGCAGCCCGAACAGCGACGACAGATGCGAGATCGAGATCTGGTCACGGCTCGTGTCGAACCGGCCGGTGTCCAGATCCATCCTTCCCTCGCCGGTGAGGAAGCGGCGCGGCATCGCGCCGATGTCGGCCATCGTGCCGAGCAGCCGGTCCCTTGCCCGCTCGTCCCCGTGGCGCTCCCAGCGGGTCAGCCAGGCCGCCGCCAGCGAGCCCCAGTCGGTGCCGAGCCCGACCGACAGCGCCGAGCGGTCCGGGGTGTAGACGTCCTCGCGCACCTTGCGCTGCGGGTCGATCACCAGGAACGTCTCCTCGGGGACGCTGAGCTCGTCCATGAGGTCGCCGGTGCGCTCGTCGGCCGTCAGGTAGTAGTAGAAGCGCCGGTAGGCGGCGTTGGAGATGCGCAGCTGCTTGCAGCTGCAGCCCCAGTGCTGCACGTTGTGCCGGCTGCCCAGGCCCTTCCACCTGCCGAGGTGATAGACGTCCACCTCGCCGGTGTGGCGGCACATGGCCTCGGCGAAGCGGAAGACGTCGGCCCGTCCCGTGCGCAGATACTGCAGCCACAGCCACAGGTCGGGTGACAGCTCCGAGTTGTCCCAGGCGTAGCCGCCGATGTCGTAGCGCCAGGTGTGCCGGTCGGGGTCGTAGGTGTGCATGACGTCGCCGTAGTCCCAGAACCCGTACCAGCGGCGCTGCTCGCGTTCGCGTTCGTACAGGTCGAACAGGAAGTCCAGCCGGTCCTCGATCTCGGCGTGCGCGGGCGTGGAGCGGTCGGGCAGGCCCCAGACGCCGAACACGTCCGCCTCGCGCACGCGCTCGGGGCTCGCGGTGAGCAGCGCGGGCGCGTTCATCGCGGCGGCGTGCGCGGCCAGCTCGTCGGCACTGGGCGTGGCGTCGTGGGCGCGCAGGCTCAGCTCGTGCGTACGCGCGATGCCCTTCGGATCGCCGAACCCCGGCTCATAGTCCTCGTACGTGATCTCCAGCCCTTCGAGCTGCTCCTCGAAGGTGTCCTGGCCCATGCCGTCGTGGTAGAAGCGCAGGTCCATGGCCGGGGCGGACGGCGACCAGAGCCAGATCGTCGCGGTGGCCACGTCGGTGGCGGCGTTCCTGACGTCCAGGCGGGTGGGGTGCAGCCGCCAGAAGTCGCGCAGCCCGAAGCCGAGGCCGCCGCTGACGCCGCCGACGTAGCCGTAACCGGCCGAGCGGGTGCCGGCCGGGATCGTCACCCAGCCGTGGCCCTCCTTGGTGCGCTTGCGCAGCGTGTAGCCGTCGGCGGAGGTCTGGTCGAGGGTGTAGTCGCCCCATGTGGGGATGAGGTGCAGCCGCCGGGCGACCTCGGGGTCCAGCTCGCCGGCCGGGCGGCCCTCGACCTGGGCGCGGCGCGCGGCCTCGCCGGGGTCGCGGCGCAGGCCGGTCAGACCGCGGACGGCCTCGGCCAGGAAGCCGTCGCTCCCGGCCAGGCGCACGTGCCGGTCGTGCGGTTCGTCGCGCATGACGACGTCCGCGCTCAGGCCGAGCCCGGCCAGGAAGTCGCGCTCGGGGTCGCCGTCCCAGATGAAGGTGTGCAGGATCCGCACCTGCTCGGCGCCGGCGTAGAAGTAGAGCCGCACGGTGAAGGGCAGCCAGTCGCCGTGCCGGCCCTCCAGCCGGACCACGGCGCGCACGGGGCCGTCCTGCTCGACGGTGACGCTCTCGACGACGCCCGCGGACCGCTCCCTGGCGGCGTGGCCGTCCTCGTCGGGGGTGGGCCCGCTCTGGCGGAGGCTGACCAGGCGGACGTTCCTGGCGATCTCGCGGCTCCCGCGCGAGATCGAGCGGGCGACGGTGCCGCCGCCGATCGTCCAGGTGACGACGCCGGTGCCGACGCTCAGGTCGTCGCCCTGCCGGGTCACGGTGACGGCGCCGGCTTCCGGGACGGCTGCCTCTGCCATGGGCTCCAGCCGGTAGTGCCCGGAGTGCGCGCCCGCGCCGGCGGCGTGGGCGGACCACTTGACCGAGCCGTCGGGCCAGGTGGCGGTGACCCAGCTCTGCACGGGCACCTGGCGCCCGCCGGCGTCCGACAGCGCGAACGCCGTGCCCCGCTCGACCGCGCCGCGTGGCCACGGGACGCCCCAGGTCACTCCTTGGTCTCCGGGACGATCCAGCCAGCGCAGCTCGGTCATGCGATCTCCTTCAATCCTTCGGCGACGATCGCGGCCACCTCGTCGGCGCCGCGAAAGCGGAAATGGGTGTCGTCGGCCACGCCCTCGGGATAGAGCGGGTGCGCCCCGGGCGGGAAGTGGGTGAACAGGGCCTTCGAGCCCTCGGGGCCGAGCCGTTCGTACAGCTCGGTGGTGGCGGCGGTCAGGTCGATCAGCGGCACGTCCTCGGCGGCGGCCAGCTCGCGTACCTGGTCGGGGTAGCCGCCGTGCGTCGGGACCAGCCGCGCGCCGTCGAACCTGCGCCGCTGCACCGGCGTGCACAGGACGGGGAGCGCGCCCGCCGCGCGCGCCTCCGCGACGAAGGCGCGCAGGTTGTCGCGGTAGGGCAGCTCCGGCTCCTTCTGGTCGTTGTGCCCGAACTGGAGCACGGCGACGTCGCCGGGGACGATCTCGCGTACGAGCGCCGCCCAGAGCCCCTCCTCCCGGTGGCTGGCCGTGGTGGCGCCGCCCTTGGCGAAGTTGCGCACGGGAACGCCGGCGTACGCTCCCAGCTGCGCGCCCCACCCGGACATCGGCGCCTCGTGCGCCGGGCAGGACGCGACCGTCGAGTCCCCGGCCAGCAGCACGCTCACTCCTTGACGCCTCCGATCAGCACGCCCTTGGCGAAGTGCTTCTGCAGGAACGGGTAGAAGAACAGGATCGGCAGCGTCGCGATGACGACGACCGCGAACTTCAGGCCCTGCTCGGGCGGCACCCAGGTCCGGTCCATCTGGGACAGCGCCGCCGCGGCGTCGGTGTTGGTGAGCTGGCGGACGAGGATCTGCAGCGTCCACTTGTTCGGGTCGCTGATGTAGAGCAGCGGCGACATGTAGTCATTCCAGATCGCCACCGCGTAGAACAGCGAGAACGTCGCGATGATCGGCTTCGACAGCGGCAGCACGATCTTGAAGAAGACGCCCATCTCGTTGCAGCCGTCGATCCGCGCCGCCTCCTCCAGCGCCTGCGGCAGTTCCTGGAAGAAGCTCTTGACGATGATCAGGTAGAACGGGTTGATCGCCAGCGGCAGGATCAGCGCCCAGTAGCTGTCGAGCAGCCCGAGGTCGCGCACCACCAGGTAGGTGGGGATCATGCCGCCGGTGAAGACCATCGTGAAGATGACCAGGTTGAGCACCAGCGTGCGGCCCGGCAGATACCGCTTGGCCAGGGGGTAGGCCATGGTGAAGGTCAGCAGCACCTGCACCACCATGCCGACCGCCGTCACGATCACGGTCGTGAGCAGGGCGCGGACGAAGGTGGGGGTGGCGAAGATGTACTCGTACGCCTCCGTGACGATCTTGTGCGGCCACAGGAAGAACGGCCGGGTGGAGATCTCGGCCTCGTTGGCGAGCGAGCCGGCCAGCACGTACAGCAGCGGCAGCACCGTGATCAGCGCCAGCCCGACGAGCACGATGACGTTGAGCGCGTCGAACACCCGGCCGCCGAGCGAGCTGTTGTTGTCGACCTTGAGCTTGGCCGGCTTCTTGGTCTCGGTCATGGTGGACATGTCCGGCCTCCTCAGAACAGTCCCCGCTGGCCGAGACGCTTGGCCAGCCAGTTGGAGCCGAAGATCAGGATGACGCCGGCGACGCCCTTGAACAGGCCGACGGCGGTGGAGTAGCTGATCGCGCCGTTCTGGATGCCGGCGTAGTAGACGTAGGTGTCGAACACGTCGGCCACCGAGCGGTTCAGCGACGTGGTCATCAGCCAGATCTGCTCGAAGCCGGTGTCCAGCAGGTTGCCCGAGGCCAGGATCGCCATGACCACGACCGTCGGGCGGATCGCGGGCAGCGTCACGTGCCAGAGCTGGCGGAAGCGGCCCGCGCCGTCCATGCGGGCGGCCTCGTACAGGTTGGGGTCGACCCCGGCCAGCGCGGCCAGGTAGATGATGGTGCCCCAGCCGGTCATCTTCCACAGCTGCTGCAGGATGATCAGGGGCCGGAACCACTCCTCCTGCGCCATGTAGTCGATCTTCGCGGTGTCGCCCAGGATGTCGCGCATCCAGCCGGACAGCACGCCGAAGTCGGCCGCGAACAGCACGTACGTCAGCGACGCGACGATCGTCCAGGACAGGAAGTGCGGGATGTAGATGAGCGACTGGATCGAGCGCTTGAGGATGTTGAGCCGCAGCTCGTTCAGCAGCAGCGCGACGATGATCGGCGCGGGGAAGACGATGAGGATGTGCAGCAGCGCCAGGAAGAGCGTGTTGAACATCAGCCGCCCGAAGTCGGGGCCGGAGAACAGCTCCTCGAAGTGCTTCAGGCCGACCCAGGGGCTGCCCGAGTAGCCGAGGAACGGCAGGAAGTCCTGGAAGGCGATGGTCACGCCGTACATCGGCAGGTACTTGAAGATGACGAAGTACGCCAGGCCCGGCACGAGCATCAGGTAGAGCCAGCGGTAGCGCAGCACCGCCGTGCGCAGCGGGACCTTGTCGGCCCGGCGCTTCTTCGCCTTGGGCGCCGCCTGCGAGGGAGGCGTCGCCAGGTCGGTGGCCACAGCGGCCTCCTTTCGTATGAGGGGCCCGGCGGGTGTCCGGGCCCCTCAGGCGAGCGGTCGGTGACTACTTGGGCAGCTTGCTGAGCAGGTCGTTGATCTCGGCCACGATCTGGGTGCCGCCGCCGTCGTACCAGCGCTTGATCTCGCCCTTGAGCTGCTCCTCCGTGATGGCGCCCGACAGGAACTTCACCCGGGCGTCGGAGACGATCGTGTCGATCTGCGGGCCCCGCTGGACCTGCGTGGGGGCGACCACGGGCAGCGCCACGTTGTGCACGGCCGTCTTGAGGTCCTCCTCCATGAGCTTCTTCTGCAGCGCGACCATGTTCTGGTACGGCTCCTCCGGCGGAACCCGCTGGTAGGCGATGCCGCCGATGTCGACCGAGCCCTTGGTGCCGAGCTGGATGAAGGCGTCGTCCACGTTGTCCTGGACGGTCTTCACCGCGGGGTCGTCCACGTTGATCAGCGTGGCGGTGTCGCCGTTGTCGACCTTGAAGTTGCGCCCCTCGATGCCGTTCTGCAGCAGGACCTGGCCCTCCTTGGTGGCCAGCTTGTCCAGCGTCTTCAGCACGTTGTCCAGCTCGGCCTCGGTCCGCACGCTCTGCTTGGAGATCGCCAGCGAGTCGGCGTAGCCGGTGAACGGGTAGGAGAACTTCTGGCCGTCGGCCTTGGCCAGGTTGCCGACCATGGCGACCTTGTCGCCGTAGTCCTTGTCACCCTCCTCCCTGAACAGGTCGAGGACCTGGCGGGAGCGGATGTTGACGTCGATGATCATGCCGCCCTTGCCCTGGTGGAACGGCTCGTTCCACTTGGCCGAGTCGAGGGTGGCGAAGTCGGGGTTGACCAGGCCCTCGTCGACCATCTTCTTCAGCCACTTGTTGGCCTCGATGAACTCCGGCGTGTCGAACCCGGGCACGACCTTGCCGTCACGCTCGCCGTAACCGTTGGGGGCGCCGAACCAGGTCTCGATCACGTCGTACGGGCTGGCGCTGGCGTAGTTGCCCGGCCACTTCGGGATGATGAGGCCGTAGGTGTCCTTCTTGCCGTTGCCGTCGGGGTCCTTCTCCGTGAACGCCTTGGCGATCTGGTAGAAGTCGTCGATCGTCTTGGGCTCTTCGAGGCCGACCTTCTTCAGCCAGTCCTTGCGGATGACGATCGCCGAGCGCAGCAGGGGCCGCATCCGGTAGAGGCCGTAGATCTTGCCGTTGATGGAGGAGTTGAGCGCCGTACGCGCGTCAGCCGGCTTCAGGTTCGGGTACTTGTCCAGCTTGTCGGTCAGGTCCCAGAACGCGCCCGCCTGCGCCGACTTGACGAACGCCGGCAGGTGCGGGTCGACCACCACGACCTGCGGGATGTTGTCCGAGGCCAGGGTGACGTTGAGCTTCTCGGTGTACTCGGCGTTGGGGACCCAGGTGACCTTGATCTTCTTGCCGACGAACTTCTCGATGGCCTGCTGCAGCTCGCCGGTCGGTTCGGGGGCCGTGCCGAACAGCTTCGACATGAACGTGATCGTGTTCGGATCGGATTGAGGCGCGTCGCCACCGCCCGAGCAGGCCGAGGCGGTGAGAGCGGCCGTTAGCGTTAACACACCGGCAAGAAGCCGACGGCGACGGGATGCGCTCATGAGTTCCCTTTCGAATGCAGGCGCGCCTCGTTCTCCTCGAAGAAGCGCAGGCAGAGCCACGTGTTGAGATAGATCCACGCGCCGAAGCTGATCATCGGCGCCAGGATCGGCGCCACCGAGGTCGCGAAGGCGATGGCTGAGAGCGCTAGCAGCAACAGCACGGACGAAGCCGGACGCATCAGCGCTAGCTGCGCCGCCTTGGGCCAGTAGGCCCGCAGCGGCAGGTCGTAGTGCGCGTAGAGCGGCCCCACGTACGCCCCCACGCCGGCCAGCGCGATGAGGGCCACGAAGGTCGCGATCCTCGGCACCCCCATGCTGGGCCCGAGGGCGGAGAAATAGAGGTAGTTGCCGATCAGCACGACGGCGGCCAGCGCCCCCGGCAGGACCAGCAACGAGGCCCGGGCGAATTCCCGCCGGTAGACGGTCCAGAATTCGCGCCAAACCTGAAACGTTTCATTACGAGCATGCCGCCGGGCCAGCGTGTAGCCGGCCACGGTGGCGGGCCCGACCCCCAGAACCACGCCTCCCGCGAGCGTGAAGGCAAGCCAGGCGAGGTTCAGCCGGACCGCCCAGATGAGCTCTGAGCAGGCAGCTTGAAACCTGATCGACATGGCGGGATGGTTCATCCGGCACCACCTTCTCGTGGCATGTGCACGGATACGGGGGTGGAGTATTGCACCGTGGTTCCTGCCCAGTTACAAGCGAGTGAACGGCGGTTGGTGCGAAATTAGTGTTGAATCGACTCAAAGTCAATGACGGGACACGCGGAGATTTGCGTACTCTCCGATCAGCGGAGCCATCTGCCGGAACCCGATCTTGCCTCCTGCCAGGGCGGAACCGCCGATCGAGCCGTCGTCCCGCCACCTGAACGAGACCAAATCGTTGATTGCGAAGCTCACCAGTCCCCCCTTGACCTCCAGCCGCACGGCGTAGGGCCCGTCGGCGTCCAGCACTCCCGGCAGCGGGTCCGGCCCCTGGGCGACCAGGTGGAACCCATGGCTCTTGCGCAGGTTGCAGGTGTGCAGGGCGCGCTCGGAGGCCCACATGCGGCGGAAGTAGGACACGTGGTAGGCGTCGATGTCGCCGTGGTGGTACTGCTCGTACGGGCCGTCACGGGTGCTCAGGGCCGGGTCGAACAGATCCTCGCCGTTCCTGCCCCCGGCGTGGAAGAACATGATCGCCAGCCCCGGCTCCCTGACCGGCCAGAACTCCCACTCGATCCGGATGCCGTCGGGGAACTCCTCAGGGCACCACAGCACCAGATTCGCCGCCTGACCTTCGGCGGGGGCCCGCCGGCTCTCCAGCCGCATCCGGCCCTGCGGGAACGACATCGCGCCGTCCCCCTCCATCCGGAACCCGGCCAGGTCGTCGGGGGTGGCGAGGGGGTTACGGTAAATCTCACCCACGTCAGCTCCTCCTGTTCAACTTTGCCGCCGAACGTAGTACACCCGCCCGTGTTGTGCTCTTCGCGGAGGGCGTGCTGGGACTGTGTGGGAGTTTTGGTGTGGTTTGGCCATCCTGCGCGTAAGGCTGGCCTTGGTGGCGTGTCTTCCCAGGTGAAGCGACGTGCTGATCGCCGTACGCGTTGCGCCGGGCCCCTCCGCACACCTTCTCACCGACGCGGCGCGCCCAGGTGCGAAGGCGTGCTGAGGGGGTGCCGAGAGTGCGCGCGCCGGGAGGGCCGGCGCGCCGGAGACACCGGAAGGGTGGACGTGCTGAGGACGGGCGACACACCGACCTTCCCGCACCCCGCGCGCGCCGCGACGGCGAGAAGGCGCCGAAGGGGCCCGGCGCAACGCGTACGGCAACCGGCACACCCGTTCGCCTGGGGAAACGTGCGACCCAGCGCGACCCGGCCGGACGCAGGTCAGCCCACACCGGCACGGCGACCGGCGTCAGCGGCGAAAAGCGCTGGATTCTCGGATCACCAGGTCGGGCTGGAAGATGACCTGACGATGCCGATGCTGTTCGGGCTCGGCCACCTCCTCCAGCAGCAGGTCGATGGCCGTACGCCCGAGCAGTTCCCGGGGCTGGCGCACCGACGACAGCGGCACGGCCGCCGCGGCGGCGAAGTCGATGTCGTCGTACCCGATGATGGCCAGATCCTCGGGCACGCGCAGCCCGTGGGAGGCCATCGCCTGTAAGAAGCCGAGCGCCATCATGTCGTTGGCGCAGAAGGCGGCGGTCGGCCGTTCGTCGGCGGGCAGGGCGGCGACGCGTTCGCCGATCGCGCGGCCCTCGGCCACGGTGAGTGCCGGCGCCGTGGAGGTGAGCAGTTCGACGGCGCCGTCGGCGGCGGCGACGGCGCTGATCACGCCCGTGTGCCGGTCGGCCACCTGTTTGATGGACGGCGGCCCGCCCACGAACATGATGCGCCGGTGCCCGCGTTCGATGAGGTGCGCGCCGGCGATCTGCCCGCCGAGCCGGTCGTCGACGGCCACCGAGCACTGGAGCCCGGTCGCGGGGCTGTCGACCAGCACCACGGGGGTGCCGCGGGCGATCAGCTCCTCCAGCCAGGGGGTCTCCATCTCGACCGGGGTGATCAGTATGCCCATCACCCGCTGCTGTTCGAGCTGGTCGAGGTGGCGCCGTTCGCGGCCGGGGTCGCCGGCGCTGTTGCAGAGCACCACCATGGTGTCGTGGTCGTCGGCCACCGCTTCGGCGCCCTGGGCCACGTCCACGAAGAACGGGTTGGACACGTCGAGCACGACGAGCCCGACGGTCCTGCTGCGGCCCACCCGCAGGTGGCGGGCCACCTCGTTGCGGACGAACCCGAGTTTCTTGATCGCTTCGAAGACGCGTTCCCGCGTGGCCGGGGACACGATCTCCGGGCGGTTGAGCACATTGCTCACCGTGCCCACTGAGACGCGCGCCAGCTGCGCGACCTCCTTGATGTTCCTGGTCGCCATCGATCCTCACGAGGCCGTGCTGCTGAAAGTGCGGGATCCGCCGCCCGGGACGCCGGGAGGAGCGCCGGAAGGGGGGCGAGACACGCTGGATACGGCGTACCGCAGAGGCGGTCCGCCAAGACTTCGGCTCATCATAGCGGCATTCAAGATTTTTTTGAATCGTCTCAACGACTCGGTGCGGGGGTGGCCGCTCCCGCCTTCATCCCGTCGAGCATCAGCCGCAGGTAGCGGCCCGGGTCTGCGGCCACCGGCGCGGGCAGGTCCTCGGGGTGGCAGGTGAAGACGTTCAGCAGGCTGATGAGGTCCTCAACGCCGACGTCCCGGCGCATCGTCCCCTCGGCCTGCGCCCGGCGTACGAGGTCGTCGAACCGCTCCACCCACCGCGCCCGCACCCTCGCGAACTCGGTACGGTCCGCGATCACGTCGTCCGGCAGCACGGCCAGCGCGGTGGACAGCGCGGCGCGGCCCGGCTCGGCGACCCAGGAGACGAAGTCCCAGATCGCGCTCCAGGCGTCGGCGGAGCCGTGGTCGGCGGCGTCGAGGGCGTCCGCCATCGTGTGGATGTAGTGGTCGCCGACCGCCGCGATCAGGGCGTCGCGGTCGGGGAAGCGGCGGTAGAGCGTGCCGACGCCGACACCGGCGCGCTTGGCGATGGCCTCCATGGGCGCGCCAACGCCGCGCTCGGCCACGACTTCGGCCGCCGCCTCGACGATCTTGCCCAGGTTCCGCCTGGCGTCCGCGCGCACGTACGACCTCCAAGTGGACGATCAGATTCCGTTTAGTGTACCGTCCAGATAACCGGAATATGAGATTCCATTTATGCGGGAGGTTCCTGATGATCGTGGTCACCGGCGCGACCGGCTCCATCGGCCGCGCGCTCGTCACGCGGCTGGGCGGCCACGAGGTGCTGGCGGCCGTCCGCCGTCCCGCCGGCGACCTCGGCAGCCCGTACGCGCCGGCCGACCTCGCCGAACCCGAGACGATCGGCGCGCTGCTCTCGCCCGGCGACCGGCTCTTCCTCAACAGCTCACTCTGGCCCGGCGTCGTGGACGCCCACCGCGCCGTCATCGACCTGGCCGCCAAGGCGGGCGTCGCGCAGATCGTCACGGTGTCGGTACGGGACGCCGCCCCCGGCGGCAGGCTGGGCCTGGGCATGCACGGCCTGATCGACGCCCACCTCACCGAGTCCGGCGTGCCGTGGGCCGCCCTCCGGCCGAGCGGCTTCATGCAGAACCTGCCGGGCGACTTCGAGGGCGGCACGATGTACGGCTCGTACGGTTCCGGCCGGATCAGCTACATCGACGCCCGCGACATCGCCGACGTGGCCGCCACCTTGCTGACCTCCCCCGTCGGGCCCGGCCGCGCGTACGTGCTGACCGGTCCCGAAGCCCTGTCGCCCGACGAGATCGCCGCCGAGATCGGCCGGGTTCTGGGCCGTTCGGCACGGTACGTGGACCTGCCCGTCCCTGAGCTGGCCGGCCGCCTGGAGCGTCAGGGCATGCCGCGGGAGCTCGCGCTCGACCTGGCCGAGCTGCAGGCGCAGACGGGTGACGGGAGCTGGGCGCCGGTCACGACGGAGGTCCGGGACGTGACCGGGCGACCCCCTCGCACCCTGGCCGATTTCCTCGCCGACCACGCCGCCGCCTTCTCCTGACCTCGCGCACGAGGCCGACTGCTTCGGTCCCCACCCGGGTCGCACGTTCGCCCAGGTTGATCACCGAACGCGTCGCACACCTTCGCACACCTTCTCGCCGACGCGGCGCGCCGAAGGCGCCCTGAGGAAGCCGAGGAAGCCGAGGAAACGGTCAGGCGGGGTCGACGACGCGGATGCGTACCGCGCGGAACAGGGCGGGCGTGTCGCGCAGGACGGCCAGTCGCGGATCGGGCACCACCAGGAACGGCTCCCGCTCCAGCGCCAGCAGCGGCGCCACCCGCCGATCCGGCCTCAGCGCGTCCACCGCCCTGCGGTCGCCGCCGAGCATCACCCCGTCCAGCAGCCCCAGGTGCGGGGTCAGCACCCGTACCGCCGTCTCCACCGCGTCGTCGTACGCCTGAGCGGCCTGGTTGCGCCGCCGCCTGGCGAAACGCTGCTGCGACCACCCGCCCGCCGCCGCGCGCCCCTGCACCAGCCGCGCGCCGACCTTGGAGGTCACCAGCGCGCCGCCCTGGAACACCCCCGCCGCGTAGCCGCCGAGCCGTACCAGGAACACCCCGACCCGCCGCTCGGCGCGGGCGTGCGCGACGAGGCGGGTGACGTGCGGCGGGCCGGGCGGCGTCATGGGCGGGAACGGCACGTGCAGCTCGGCCACCGCGCCGTCGGCGGCCACCAGCCGCACCGCCCGCTCGTCACCGGTGGCGGAGAAGGGCCCGTGACGCCCGGCGAACCCGTCGATCCACGGATGCAACCGCTCCGGCGGCACCGTGACCCACCGGCCGCCGCCCCTCGCCGGACGCGCGCTCATCCCCGAAGATTAGCCAACACCCTCGGCGGACGCCCGGGGCGCTCGCGCCGTAGCGGGGAACCCTAACCGAAATGTCGGTAAATTCTGTTTCGTGGGGCTTCTGGGGCGGCGGTGACGGGAGCACCATCTGTACGTGTCCTCCCTGCTCACGAGTCCCATGGTGGATCTCGATACCGGTGCCGTCATCGCGCACCCCGCCACCGTGGACGCCACCGGCTCACTCAGGGCGGCGCCCCTGCCCATGATCATCGAGCTGCCGGTACGGACGGTGCTGCCGGGGGCCGGCACGCTGGCGCCCCTGCACGAGGCGCTGCGGAGGGCGGGCCGGCATCCGCGCGAGGCCATCCTCCTGCTCACCGGGGCGTGCCAGGACCAGGACAGGCCGCTGCTCAAGGTGGGGCTCGACGGGCTGCGCACGATCGGCTACCTGCTCGGCTTCGCCGGCGTGGGCTCGGGCGGCCCGGCGCTCGACCTGGTCGCGGAGGCGGCCCCGTACGTGCTGGCCCTCGATCCCGACGTGGTGGCGCGCGTTCCGGCGGATCACCGGGCGACGGCGGTGGTGCGGGCGGTGACGTCGCTGGCGCGCGACGTCGGCGCGCACGTGATGGCGGGCGGCGTGCATCGCGAGGCGCAGGTGGCGGTGCTCCGCGGCCTGGGGGTACGGCTCGCGCACGGACCCCTGCTCGCCCCGGGCCCCGACGGCAAGGTACGCGTGCCGCTGCCGGTCGCGGACGGGTCGCCCGCGGCGATCATGCTCGGCCCCCGGGTGCAGGAGATGCTGCTGCCGGCCGTGACCCTGCCGGCGGAGGCGAAGGCGGAGGAGGCGGTGGCGGCCTTCGGGCACGAGCCGACGATCACCAGCGTGATCCTGGTGGACGAGTTCCAGCGGCCCAAGGGCAGCCTGGACCGCAGCCGGTTCCTGCTGTCGTTCGCGGCCCGCTACGGCCACGCCCTGCACGGCTCGAAGCCCGCCCAGCGCCTGGCCGACCCGCCGCGTACGGTACCGCGGACCACCCCGGCGATCGCGGCCATGCGGGCGGCCGGCCGTGACGCGGCCCGCGTCTACGACGACCTGGTGGTCACCGACGAGCTGAACCGCTGCCTCGGCATCGTCCGCGTCTCGGACCTGATCAGACAGGTGAGCGCGATCCGCACCTGACAGGTCCCAGGCGGCCGAGCGCGATCCGCCTGACAGCCCCCCGCACGCCCGAGCGCGATCCGTGTCAGACGATCCCGAGGCGCGACGGCGATCCGCGGCCGACGATCTCCGTGCGTTCCGGACCGTGCGACCGTGATCCGCGGCTGACAAACGCGGGGCGGCCGGGATAGGAAGTAATCATGCTGAACAGACGGACCCTGCTCGGCGCCGGGGTGTTGTCCGGGGTCGCGGCGTGCACGGCGGACTCCCCCAAGCCGAAACCGGCCGCCACGGCCTTCGACCCGGCCGACTGGGCCTCCGTCAGAGCCCAGTTCGCCCTCGACCCGGCCGCCGCGCACTTCGCCGCGTTCGTGCTGGCCCCTGCCCCGGCCCCGGTCAGGCAGGCGATCGCGGCGCACCGCGACGCCCTGGACGCCGACCCCGAGTACACCCCGCCCGGCGGCGAATTCCCCGACACGACCGTGCGCGAGGCCGCCGCCCGTTACCTGGGCGCCGAGCCGGGCGGGATCGCGCTGACCGACAGCACCACGATGGGCCTCGGCCTGCTCTACACCGGTCTCGGCCTGCGCCAGGGCCAGGACGTGCTGACCACCGAGCACGACTTCCTGGCCACCCACGAGGGCCTGCGGCTGATGGCCGCGCGCACGGGCGCGAAGATCCGCAAGGTCAAGCTGTACGACGACCCGGCCCGCGCCTCGGCCGACCGCATGGTGTCGGCGATCAAGGAGGGGCTGGGCCCCCGCACCCGCGTGGTGGCGATCACCTGGGTGCATTCGAGCACGGGCGTACGCGTGCCGGTGCGCGCCGTCGCCGACATGCTGGCCGAGGCGAACCGGGGCCGCGACGAGCACGACAGGGTGCTGCTGTGCGTGGACGGGGTGCACGGCTTCGGCGCCATGGCCGACGGCGTGGCGGACCTGGGCTGCGACTTCCTGGCCAGCGGCACGCACAAGTGGCTGTTCGGGCCGCGCGGCACGGGCATCGTGTGGGGCCGCGACTGGGGGCCGGTGGCCCCGATCGTGCCCAGTTTCAGCGCGGCGGCGTTCAACGCCTGGCAACTGGGCGGCGAGCCGACGGGCAACACGGCGGATCTGGTCACGCCCGGCGGCTACAAGGCGTTCGAACACCGGTGGGCGATGCCGCAGGCGTTCGCGTTCATGACCTCGATCGGCAAGGACCGCGTCCAGCAGCGCACGCAGGAGCTGGCCACCAGGCTGAAGGCGGGGCTGGCCGGGATCTCCCACGTCACCCTGGCCACGCCGCAGGCGCCGGAGCTGTCGGCGGGGCTGGTCTGCTGCGCGATCACCGGCATGCCGCCGCTCCAGGCGGTGGAACGGCTGCGCGCGAAGAAGGTGCTGACCAGCGTGACGCCGTACAGCCACTCGCTGCTGCGCTTCGGCACGAGCATCGTGACGACGCCCGAGCAGGTCGATCTGGCGATCAAGGCGGTCGAGGAGCTGGTGTGAACGAGGCCGAGCCGTACGGGCCGCTGATCGGCACCCGGGTACGCGTGCTGACCCGGAACGTGTGAGGCGAGTCCGGCCCGTACCCGCGGCGGGCGAAGGTGATCGAGAAGGTGGTGCGCGAGCACGACCCCGACGTGGTCGCACCGCAGGAGTGGGCGGGCCAGTCACTCGGCTACGAGCACGCCGCGTCGTACGACGGGAGCGACGGGAGCGACGGGAGCGACGGGAGCGCCCAAGGCAGCGGGAGCGGCGGGAGCAGCGGGGACGGCCAGGGCAGCCGGGCGGCGGGGGCGCCGGCGCTGGGTCCGCTGATGGGGCCGCGTGCGCGGTGCTGTCGCGCTGGCCGGTCACGCGGCGGGAGGAGCGCCGCCTGCCGGGCGGTGCGAACCCCGGCAGCGCCCTGTTCTGCGAGCTGGCCGGGCCGCGCGGCCCGTTACAGGTGTTCAGCGTCATCATCGGCGCGTTCCGGCTGGACGAATCGGGCGCGCGGCAGGAGCAGGTCCGGGCGCACCCCAGGCTCAGACCACTACGCCGTCCTCGCCGAACTCCGCTACCGACCGCAGCCCCCACCGTCCGTCCAGCCCCCGATCGTGGAGCCGCCGTCAACCGCGCCAGCACCGTGCGAGCGACGCGGGGGGCGGGCGCATGGGCGGCATGGGGGCGGCGCGTGGGCAGCGTGCGGTCAGAGCCAGCCCTGGGTTCTGGCGCGCTGGACGGCCTCGATGCGGTTGCGGGCCCGGGTCTTCTGGATCGCCGCCGACAGGTAGTTGCGGACCGTGCCCTCCGACAGGTGCAGCCGCCCCGCGATGTCGACGATCGTCGAACCGTCGGCCGCCGCGGCCAGCACGTCCGGCCGGCTCGCTCTTGAGCACGATCAGCGACAGGCTGTGGCCGAGCAGGTCGCGCAGGTCGCGGGCGATGCGCAGCCGCTCCTCGGCGGCGGCCGGCCGGGCCACCTCGTCCTGGGCCCGGTGCAGCTCGACGGTCAGCGTCCTGGTGTTGCGGACGCTGATGAACAGCACGCCGAGGGTCACCACCTGCATCTCGGTGGCCAGCGGCACGGCCGAGCCCATCATGGACGAGGCCAGCGCCCCGTAGGCGGCCATCGACACCATGAGGATCACGTTGCAGCCGAGCCCTGAGCCGTCGGTCTGGTCGCCGTAGATGTTGGCGTTGATCAGGTACAGCGCGACGGGGAAGGCGATCACGAAGATGAGGTAGCGCCGGTTGCGCAGCAGGCGCACGATGTCGGCCCTGGCGAAGTGGATCATGGGACCTCCCGGGCGAGCTGGAGGAAGGCGGCTTCGAGGTCGGCGCCGGTGAGGGTCAGGCCGCGTACGTCGAGCGCGGTGCCCCGGTAGAGCCCGTCGAGGGTGGCGTCGGTGTCGGAGGTGTGCAGGGTGGCCGTGCCGGCGGCGATCTCCACGGCGGTGACGCCGGGCAGCCGGTCCAGCCCGGCGGCGGGCTGCTCGCCGAGGGCGAAGCTCACGGCGTGGCCGCCCGCGTCGGCCTTGATCTGGGCGGCGGTGCCGTCGGCGGCCAGCCGCCCCTTGGCGATGACGATCACCCGGCCGGAGTGCTCGTCGGCCTCCTCCATCTGGCGGGTGGCGAACAGCACGGTCCTGCCGCCGGCCGCCTGGTCGTGCATGCTCGCCCAGAACCGCAGCCTGGACTCCACGTCCATGGCCGCGGTGGGCTCGTCGAGCAGCAGGATCCTGGGCGCGCCCGTGACGGCCAGGGCGAACCTGACCCGCTGGGCCTGCCCGCCGGGCAGCTTGCCGGCCCGCCGCCCGGCCAGCTCGGTCAGGTCGGCGAGGCCGAGCAGCTCGTCGAGGGCGAGCGGGTACGGGTGGAGCCGGCGGACGAGGTCGATGAGCTCTTTGACGGTCAGCTCGGGGATGAGCGCGCCGTGCTGGAGCGTGGCCCCCATCCGACCGGCCCTGACCGCCTCGGCCGGGGTACGGCCGTGGACGCGGACCGCGCCCGAGGAGGGCGGCAGCAGGCCGAGCAGCAGGTTGACGGAGGTCGGCTTGCCGGCGCCGTTGGGCCCCAGCAGGGCCACCGTGGTGCCGGGCTCGATGGTGAGCGAGAGGTCGTCGGCGGCGAGCACGGCCCCGTAGTGCTTGCTGACGTGGTCGAACTCGACCGCGTTGGAGGAGGATCGCATGCCTCGAACGCTATGGCGGGGCGGGCGGCCGGCATCAGTGTGATCCCTCCGCCGTTGACGGTGACGTTTGTCAGATCACCCGCCCCCGGCGGCCCGGTCGCCGGGTCCGGATCACGCCCGCCCCGCCCGAGCTGCGTCAGAGGCGGCAGGCGTAGATGTCGGTGACCAGGATGGCGCGCGCGCCGATGTCCCAGAGCTTGTCCATCACCTGCTGGTGGCCCTTGCGCCGGACCATGGCGCGCACGGCGACCCAGCCCTCGCGGTGCAGCGGGGAGACGGTGGGCCCCTCCATGCCGGGAGTGAGCGCGATGGCCTCCTCGATGCGCTCGGCCCGGATGTCGTAGTCCATCATCACGTAGTCGCGGGCGTGCACGACGCCCTGGAAACGGCGGACGAGCTGCTCGACGCCCTGGGTGTCGGGCACGGCCTGCCGCTTGATCAGCACCGCCTCCGAGCGCATGATCGGCTCGCCGAAGACCTCCAGGCCGACGTTGCGCAGCGTGGTGCCGGTCTCGACCACGTCGGCCACGGCGTCGGCCACGCCGAGCCGGATCGCGGTCTCGACGGCTCCGTCGAGCTTGATGACGCGGGCGTCGACGCCCTGGTCGGAGAGGTATTTCTCAAGCAGGCCGGCGTAGGAGGTGGCGATGCGCCGGCCGTTGAGGTCGGCCGCCGAGGTCATCGCGCCGGCCGTGGTGGCCAGCCGGAACGTGGAGTCGCCGAAGCCGAGCGGCATGATCTCCTCGACCGGGGCACCGGAGTCGATCAGCATGTCGCGGCCGGTGATGCCCACGTCGAGGGTGCCCTCGCCGACGTAGACGGCGATGTCGCGCGGGCGCAGGAAGAACAGCTCGCAGCCGTTGGCCTCGTCGACCACGAAGAGCTCCTTGCTGTCACGGCGCGAGCGGTAGCCCGCCTCTTTCAGCATGCTCTGGGCGGCCTCGCTGAGCGCGCCCTTGTTGGGTACTGCCAGACGCAGCATGTCAGGTCCTTACGTGTGTCTCGCTTCCGTCATCTCCGGGTGCCGGGCGCCTGGGCGCCCTAGAGATGCTTGTAGACCTGGTCGAGGCCGATGCCCTTGGCGATCATGAGCACCTGAACGTGGTAGAGGAGTTGCGAGATCTCCTCGGCGGCCCTGTCGTCTGACTCGTGCTCGGCCGCCATCCAGCTCTCGGCGGCCTCCTCGACGACCTTCTTGCCGATGGCATGGACGCCGGCGTCGAGCGCGGCCACGGTGCCCGAGCCCGCGGGCCGGGTCCGGGCCTTCTCTGACAGCTCGGCGAACAGCTCTTCGAAGGTCTTCATGATCTCTCTCGTCGGTCGGCTGCGTGCCTGATAAGCCTAGTCTGCGTCATGGGGTGGCGCCGCCCCGCGTCCGCCACGCGAGACGACGCAAGACAGCGCGAGCCGACATGAAACGACCCGGCCGGACGTACGCGGGCCGACGCGCACGTACACCCGGCCGGAAACGGCGCTGCCCGCCGCGCCTCGGAAGGCACAGCGGGCAGCGTCGTGATATGTCGCGGTGTGTCGTGTCGTCAGGCGCGGTCAGCGCTCGAAGCGGCGCCCCGAGTTGCGGCGGAAACCACCGTTACCGCCGCGGTCGTCCGGACGCCCGGCGCCGCCGCCGGCGCGGTAGCCGTCACGCGGCGCGCGCTCGTCGGAGCGAACCCCGCGCTCGCGGTCGGCCGAGAAAGGCCGGCCACGGTCGGAGGCGTAGCGGCCGCCCCGGTCGTCGGGACGGTAGCCGCCGGTGCGCTGACCGCGGTCGTCCTGCCGGAACGGGCGGCCGTCGGGGCGGCTGTCACGGCGGCGGTCGTCGCCGACCGGACGCTGCTCCTGCGTACGCCCGAACGGCCGACCGCCCGCGTCGTGCCGGCGCGGACGCCGGTCGTCGCCGGAGGTGAAAGGACGGTCGCCGTCCTCGTGCCGGCGCGGACGCCGGTCGTCGCCGGGGCCGAACGAGCGCTCGCCGTCGTCGTGCCGGCGCGGGCGGCGCTCACCGTCGAAATCCCGGCGGCCCCGCCGGCCCCTGCGCTCGGACGAGCCGCCCTCGCGGCGCGGGCGCAGCGGCTTGCGGACGTCGGGCTCCCACACGGGAACGGCCTCGCCGCTCGGCGTGCGGGCCCCGGGGGCCCCGGGGGGGGGGGGGGGGGGGGGGGGGGGGGGGGGGGGGGGGGGGGGGGGGCGGGTGGTG
>NZ_BAAAMU010000078.1:0-15075 GCF_039529435.1 Nonomuraea maheshkhaliensis | reverse complement strand
CCACCTCGGCGAGGCGAGGGTGGCCGGGCGTGGCCTTGAGCCGGAACGGGTGGATCCCGGCGCGGCGGGTGAGGGCGTCGGTCGAGCGGCGCTCGTTGGGCAGCACCAGCGTGACGACCGTGCCCTTCTCGCCGGCGCGGGCCGTGCGGCCGCCCCGGTGCAGGTAGCTCTTGTGGTCCTGCGGCGGGTCCACGTGCAGCACCAGGCTGATGTTGTCCACGTGGATGCCGCGCGCCGCGACGTCGGTGCAGACGAGCACGTTGATGGAGCCCTCGCGGAACTCGGCGAGGATGCGGGTGCGCTGGTTCTGGCGCTTGCCGCCGTGCAGGCCGCCCGCCTTGACACCGACCCTGGCCAGCTGCTTGCACAGCCGGTCCACGCCGTGCTGGGTGCGGACGAAGATGATCGTACGGCCCTCGCGGTTGGCGATCTCGGCCGTGACGTCGAACTTGTCGTCGCGCGACACCTGCATCACGTGGTGCTCCATGGTGTCGACCGGCGAGGTCGCCGGGGCCACGGAGTGGGTGATCGGGTCCTTGAGGAAGCGCTGCACCAGCTTGTCGACGTCGCCGTCGAGCGTGGCCGAGAACAGCAGCCGCTGGCCGTCGGCCGGGGTCTGCGCGAGCAGGTCGGTGACGACGGGGAAGAAGCCGAGGTCGCACATGTGGTCGGCCTCGTCGAGGACACTGACCTCGACGTCGCCCAGCGAGCACTCACCCTGGCGGATGAGGTCGCCCAGGCGGCCGGGGGTGGCGATCACGATGTCGACGCCGCGGCGCAGCGCCTCGATCTGCTTGCCCATGGACATGCCGCCGACGATGACCTTCATGCGCAGGCCGAGGCCGCGCCCGAGGGGTTCGAGGGCGTCGTGCACCTGGAGGGCGAGCTCGCGGGTGGGCACGAGGATCATCGCGTGCGGCCGCCCGGGAGCGGGCCGCACGCCGGCGATGCGCGCCATGGTGGGCAGGCCGAAGGCGAGGGTCTTGCCCGAGCCGGTCTGGCCGCGCCCGAGGACGTCGTGGCCGGCGAGCACGTCGGGAATCGTCGCGCTCTGGATGGGGAACGGGCTGTCGAAGCCCAGCTTGGCCAGTCCGTTGACGAGCGGCTTGGGCAGGCCAAGCAGCTCGAACTCGGACGGGCCCGGCTGCCCAGCGTTGGTCTCGGCGTTCGTCTCAGGGGAGGTTTCGCCGAGCGTGGGCATGACAGCGTCAAGCATGGTCACGAAATTCGTGCCTTTCCGTCGAAGTGGCGCGTCACTTCTGCGAAAGGACGAGCCGGGACGTGCGGCGCGCGGCCGCACACGTTCAGGGCGCCCGCCATGAGGGCGGGATGAAAATGAGGGGGGACACCGGGCATCGGCCGCAGGCGATGCGTGACGCGCGATGAGACGTCAGGTGTTCCTGTTTTCCAACGCCGGGGATATTATCGGATATTCCCCGGCCGGGGGCACGGACTTTCCGGAACCCGCTATGGCACGCTGAAACGGCTGACGATTTACGCCAGCCGTGACAGCGGAAAAGATCAGACGTTGAAGCCTAGCATACGCAGTTGCTCGCGCCCCTCGTCGGTGATCTTGTCAGGGCCCCACGGCGGCAGCCAGACCCAGTTGATCTTCACGTCGGAGACCATGCCGTCGAGCGCCGAATGGGCCTGGTCCTCGATGACGTCGGTCAGCGGGCAGGCCGCGCTGGTCAGCGTCATGTCGATGGTCGCTACGGGCGGCCCGCCGTCGGACGGGTCGAGGTTGAGCCCGTAGATCAGGCCCAGGTCGACGACGTTGATGCCGAGCTCGGGGTCGACGACGTCCTTGAGCGCCTCCATGACCTCTTCGGCGGTCGCGTCACCGTCGTAGCCGGTCGGAGTCTCCACAGGCTTACTCATTCGGCAGCACTCCTCACAACGGCGTCTTTGTACGCCATCCATGAAAGCAACGCACATTTAACGCGCGCCGGGAACTTGGCCACGCCCGCGAACGCGACCGCGTCACCGAGAACGTCCTCGTCGGCCTCGACTTTTCCCCTGCCCTGCATGAGCCGGGTGAACTCGTCGACCACGGAGAGCGTCTCGTCGACCGTGGATCCGGTGGTCAGCTCGTGCAGCACGGAGGCGGCGGCCTGGCTGATGGAGCAGCCCTGACCTTCGTAGGAGACGTCCAGAACCTTGCCCGCGTCGCCCACCTTGACCCTGAGCGTGATCTCGTCGCCGCACGTCGGGTTCACGTGGTGAACCTCGGCGTCGTACGGCTCACGAAGCCCGCGCCCCTGCGGGTGCTTGTAGTGCTCCAGGATCAGCTCCTGGTACATCGACTCGCCGATCATGGCTATGCGAACACCTTCTGAACGTGATGGAGGCCGCGCACCAGGGCGTCGATCTCGCCCGTGGTGTTGTACAGGTAGAACGACGCCCGCGTGGTCGCGGGTATTCCGAAGCGCAGGTGCAGCGGGCGCGCGCAGTGGTGCCCGACGCGTACGGCGACCCCGAACTGGTCGTCCAGGATCTGCCCGACGTCGTGCGGGTGGATGCCCTCCAGCGTGAACGACACCGTGCCCCCGCGCCTTTCGAGCGTCTCGGGGCCGATGACGCGCAGGGTGGGCACCTCGCGCAGGGCGTCGAGCGCGTAGGCCGTCAGCGTGCGCTCGTGCGCCTCGACGGCCTCCATGCCGACCTCGGTGAGGTAGTCGACCGCCGCGCCGAGCCCGATGGCCTCGACGATCGGCGGCGTGCCCGCCTCGAACTTGTGCGGGATCGGCGCGTACGTCGAGCGGTCCATCCAGACCGCCTCGATCATCTCGCCCCCGCCCAGGAACGGCGGCATGGCCTCAAGCAGCTCGGTGCGCCCCCACAGCACGCCGATGCCGGAGGGGCCGACCATCTTGTGGCCGGTGAAGGCCACGAAGTCGGCGCCCAGCGCGGTCACGTCGACCGGGTGGTGCGGCACGGACTGGGAGGCGTCGAGCGCGACCAGCGCGCCTGCCTCGCGGGCCCGCGCGGCCACCTCGGTCACCGGGTTGACGGTGCCCAGCACGTTGGACTGGTGGGCGATCGAGACGATCTTCGTCCGCTCGGTGATGAGCTCGGGCGTGTAGTCGAGCCGCCCGTCGTCGGTGACGCCGAACCACTTCAGCGTCGCGCCGGTGCGCTGCGCGAGCAGCTGCCACGGCACGATGTTGGAGTGGTGCTCCATCTCGGAGATGACGATCTCGTCACCGGGGCCGAGGGTGAAGCGCGGGTCGGTGTTGGCGGGGTTGCCGAAGGAGTAGGCGAGCAGGTTGAGCGCCTCTGAGGCGTTCTTGGTGAAGATCACCTCGTCGCGCGACGGCGCCCCGACGAAGCCCGCGACCTTGTCGCGGGCGTTCTCGAAGGCGTCGGTCGACTCGGCGCCGAGCACGTGCATGGCGCGCCCGACGTTGCTGTAGTGCAGCGCCAGGTGCTCCCGCATGGTCTCGATGACCTGGTTGGGCTTCTGTGAGGAGTTGCCCGAGTCGAGATAGACGAGCGGACGCCCGTCGGGCAGCTCGCGGGAGAAGATCGGGAAGTCTTCCCTGATCTTCTCCACATCGAAGCTGTGTGAAGTCATGCAGACGCCTTCGTGTACTGCTCGTAGCCTTCGGCCTCGAGCTTGTCGGCAAGTTCCGGCCCGCCCTGCTCGACGATCCGGCCGGCCGCGAAGACGTGGACGAAGTCGGGCTTCACGTAGCGCAGGATGCGGGTGTAGTGGGTGATCAGCAGCACGCCGGTGTCGCCGGAGGCGCGGAAGCGGTTGATGCCCTCGGAGACCACGCGCAGCGCGTCGACGTCGAGGCCGGAGTCGGTCTCGTCGAGCACCGCGATCTTCGGCTTGAGCAGCTCCATCTGGAGGATCTCGTGGCGCTTCTTCTCGCCGCCGGAGAAACCCTCGTTGAGGTTGCGCTGGGCGAAGGCCGGGTCGATGGACAGGGCGTCCATGCCGCCCTTGAGGTCCTTGGCGAACTCGCGCAGCTTGGGCGCCTCGCCGCGGACGGCGGTGACGGCCGAGCGCAGGAAGTTCGACACGGACACGCCGGGGACCTCGACGGGGTACTGCATGGCCAGGAACAGGCCGGCGCGGGCCCGCTCGTCGACGGACAGCTCCAGCAGGTCGACGCCGTCGAGCAGCACCTGGCCGCCGGTGACGGTGTATTTCGGGTGGCCGGCGATGGCGTAGGCGAGCGTCGACTTGCCCGAGCCGTTGGGGCCCATGATGGCGTGGGTCTGCCCGGCCTGAACGGTCAGGTTGACGCCGCGCAGGATTTCCTTGTCCTCGACGGCGACCTGCAGGTCACGAATCTCTAGGGTGGACATGTGCTTAGGACTCCTTCGAGAGCGAGACGAGCACGTCATCGCCGTCGATCTTGACTGTGTAGACGTTCACGGGCTGGGTCGCGGGCGGCCCTGTGGGCTTGCCGGTGTGGATGTCGAAGCACGAGCCGTGCAGCCAGCACTCCAGGGTGCCGTCGTAGACCTCTCCCTCGCTGAGCTTGACCTCGGCGTGGGAGCAGACGTCGTGCAGGGCGAAGACCTCTTCGCCCTTGCGGACCAGCGCCACCGGCGTCTCGTCCGCGCCGACCTCGACGCCGAGGACGCCCCCTTCGGGGATGTCCTCGACCTTGCACACCTTCTCGAAGCTCATCGAACGGGCTCCGCGGCGGACTCGGCCGCATAAGACACAGCGGCGGACTCGGCCGCATCGGATACAGCGGCGGCCTCGGAGGTGTTGAGCTCCGCCTCCAGGGCGTTCATGACGCGCTCACGGATCTCGGCGATCTCGATCTTCTCGATGAGCTGGCCGAGGAAGCCCCGCACGACCAGGCGGCGAGCCTCGTCGTGGGGGATGCCGCGGGCCTGGAGGTAGAAGATGTGCTCGTCGTCGAGCCGGCCGGAGGCGGAGGCGTGTCCCGCTCCTGCGACCTCGCCGGTGAGGATCTCCAGATTGGGCACCGAGTCGGCGCGGGCGCCGTCGGTGAGGATGAGGTTGCGGTTGAGCTCATAGGTGTCGGTGCCCTCGGCCTCGACCCTGATGATCACGTCGCCGATCCAGACGGCGTGCGCCCGGTCGCCCTGGAGGGCGCCGCGGTAGTCGACGTTGCTCTTGCAGTTGGGCTGCGAGTGGTCGACCAGGAGGCGGTGCTCCAGGTGCTGGCCCGCGTCGACGAAGTAGACGCCGGACATGTCGGCGTCGCCGCCGGGGGCGGTGTAGGTGACGCTGGGCGACAGGCGGACGAGGTCGCCGCCGAAGGTCACCACGAAGCTGCGGAACGTCGCGTCCTTGGCCAGCTGGGCGTGGTGGGAGGAGACGTGGACGGCGTCGTCGTCCCAGTCCTGGAGGCTGACGACCTTGAGGCTGGCGCCGTCGCCGACGACGAACTCGATGTTGTCGGCGTAGACGGCGCTGCCCTTGTGGTCGAGCACGAGCACGGCCTCGGCCATCGGCTCGACCCTGACCACGATGTGACCGTAGGCGGCGCCGTCGCCGGAGCCGGTCAGCGTGAGCACGGTGGGCTTGGAGGTGACGGCCTCGCGCGGCACCGTGATCACGGTGGCCTTCTCGAAGCTGTTCCAGGCCTGGGCGCTCACCCGGTCGGCGGGCATGAACGACTTGCCCACGCGGGCGTCGTCGCGGCCGACCGTCTCGACGGTGACCTCGGGCGCGGCCTCGACGTCGACCCTGACGTGACCGGCGGCCTCGGCCTTGCCGTTGTGCAGGCCCTTCAGGCGGGCGAGCGGCGTGAAACGCCACGCCTCCTCGCGCCCGGTCGGGACGTCGAAGTCGGCCAGGTCGTAGGACGCCTTCTCGTGCAGGGTCGACAGGGGCTTCTCGTTCAGGCCCATCAGCCGACGGCTCCTTCCATCTGCAGCTCGATCAGCCGGTTGAGCTCAAGCGCGTATTCCATGGGCAGCTCACGCGCGATCGGCTCGACGAAGCCGCGCACGATCATCGCCATCGCCTCGTCCTCGTCGAGACCGCGGCTCATGAGGTAGAAGAGCTGGTCCTCGCTGACCTTGGAGACCGTGGCCTCGTGGCCCATCGAGACGTCGTCCTCGCGGACGTCGACGTAGGGGTAGGTGTCGGAGCGGCTGATCTGGTCGACCAGCAGCGCGTCGCACTTGACGGTGCTGGCGCTGCCGTGGGCGCCCTCCTCGATCTGCACGAGACCGCGGTAGGAGGTGCGGCCGCCGCCGCGCGCCACCGACTTGGAGATGACGCTGGAGCTGGTGTTGGGCGCCAGGTGCACCATCTTGGAGCCGGCGTCCTGGTGCTGGCCCTCGCCGGCGAACGCGACGCTCAGCGTCTCGCCCTTGGCGTGCTCGCCCATGAGGTAGACGGCCGGGTACTTCATCGTGACCTTGGAGCCGATGTTGCCGTCGATCCACTCCATGGTCGCGCCCTCGTAGGCGACGGCGCGCTTGGTGACCAGGTTGTAGACGTTGTTGGACCAGTTCTGGATGGTCGTGTAACGGCAGCGGGCGTTCTTCTTCACGATGATCTCGACGACCGCGCTGTGCAGCGAGTCGGAGGAGTAGATCGGCGCGGTGCAGCCCTCGACGTAATGGACGTAGCTGTTCTCGTCGACGATGATCAGGGTCCGCTCGAACTGGCCCATGTTCTCGGTGTTGATCCGGAAGTAGGCCTGCAGCGGGATCTCGACCTCGACGTTCGGCGGCACGTAGATGAACGAGCCACCGGACCACACGGCGGTGTTGAGCGCGGCGAACTTGTTGTCGCCCACCGGGATCACCGAGCCGAAGTACTCCTTGAAGAGCTCCTCGTGCTCCTTCAGGCCCGTGTCGGTGTCGACGAAGATGACGCCCTTCTCCTCAAGGTCCTCACGGATCTTGTGGTAGACGACCTCGGACTCGTACTGGGCGGCGACGCCGGCGATGAGGCGCTGCTTCTCCGCCTCGGGGATGCCGAGCTTGTCGTAGGTGTTCTTGATGTCGGCGGGCAGCTCGTCCCAGGAAGCGGCCTGCTTCTCGGTCGAGCGCACGAAGTACTTGATGTTGTCGAAGTCGATGCCGGTGAGGTCGGAGCCCCAGGTCGGCAGCGGCTTCCTGTCGAACAGGCGGAGGCCCTTCAGGCGAAGGTCGAGCATCCATTCCGGCTCGTTCTTGAGTCCGGAGATGTTGCGGACGACCTCCTCGGACAGGCCTCGCTTGGCCGCCGCGCCCGCGGCATCCGGGTCGGCCCAGCCGAACTTGTAATTCCCGAGGCCTTCCAGCTCCGGGCGGTCGGTGACAGTCACCTTCCGGTCTCCTTGCTCTTGTCTCTATGTGCGGAATCGCTCAACGACTGCGGCGACACGTGTGTCGTGCACACCCCGTCGCCGTGGGCGATCGTGGCCAGGCGCTGCACCGGCGTGCCGAGCAGCTGCGCGAACGCCTCCGTCTCGGCCTCACACAGCTGCGGGAACTCCGCGGCCGCGTGCGCCACCGGGCAGTGGTGCTGGCAGAGCTGGTCGCCACCCGACTTGGCCTTGCTGGCCGAGGCGGCATACCCCTCCGCCGACAGCGCCTGCGCCAGCACTTGCACGCGCTGATCCGCCGGCACCGCCCGCATGACCGGCTCCAGCCGCTCCAGCAGGCTCGACACCTGCTCGCGGGCGAAGTCGGCCACGGCTTGCTCTCCCATGCGCTCGGCCAGGAAACGCAGCGCGCTCCCGGCCAGGTCGTCATAGGCGTGCTCGAAAGCACTCCGCCCCGCGTCGGTGATCGCGAACAGCTTGGCGGGCCGTCCGCGCCCGCGTTGCCCGCGGGGGCGTACCGTACGAGGCTCGATCATCCCGTCGGCCAGCAGCGCGTCGAGGTGACGCCGGACGGCGGCGGGCGTGAGCCCGAGCCGCTCTCCGAGAGCCGCGGCCGCGACGGGACCATGCTCAAGAATCAGCCGGGCGACGCGGGCACGGGTGCCGCGCTCGTTGCCTGGCTCCATCGTGGGCATGTTTTTCACAACATCAGTGTGCCGTAATTCCTTCCCGCTTCACAAATGGATCCGAGCAGGGGCGGGAATGGAATTTGTCACGCAGGGTAGCCTTACCTAACCTTCACCCGGCTCAGGAACGTGAACGTGAGCACCGAGCACAGGATGAGTCCGAGCATGACACACGCCATGGGCACGGCGGTGCCGGATCCGGCGAGTCCGACCAGCGGGGCCGCGGCGGCGCCCAGCGCGAACTGCAGCACCCCCGTCAGGGCCGAGGCGCTGCCCGCGACGTGCGCCGGCTGCGAGCCCAGCGCCAGCGCGCCGGTGCCGGGCAGGGTCAGGCCCTGGCCGAGCATGATGACGAACAGCCCGGCCACGATGCCCCACAGGCCGAGGCCCGCCAGCGCGGCGGCCATCAGCAGGCCCGCGCCGGTCAGGCCGATGCCGAGCCCGACGCGGACCAGCAGGACGGGCGGCACCCGTCCGGACAGGCGGCCGCCGAGCTGGGCGGTGCCGGTCAGGGCCAGGGCGTTGAGGCCGAAGATGAGCGAGTACTGCTGGGGCGTGGCGCCGTACACCTCCTGGAGCACGAACGGCGAGCCCGAGATGTAGCCGAACATCGCCCCGAACGCCAGCCCGCCGGTGAGGGCGTAGCCCATGAACGTGCGGTCGCGCAGCAGTTGCCAGAACGTGCGCGCGGTGTGCTTGAGCCCGCCGCTCTCCCGCGCGGCCGGGGGGAGCGTCTCGCGTACGCCCGACAGCACGGCCAGCAGCAGCACGATCCCCGCGATGCTGAGCGCGACGAAGACGCCCCGCCACGAGGTGAACGCCAGCAGCTGCGCCCCGGCAATCGGGGCCAGGATCGGCGCCAGGCCGCTGACGAGCATCAGCGTGGCGAAGATGCGGGCGATGGCGGCCCCGTCGTACAGGTCGCGCACGACGGCCCGCACGATGACCAGCGCCGCGCCGCCCAGCATGCCCTGCAGCAGGCGGAAGGCGATGAGCATCGGCACCGAGGGCGCGAACGCGCACAGCAGCGAGGCGACCATGAACCCGGCCACGCCCACCATGAGCGGCACCCGCCGCCCGCGCACGTCGCTGAGCGGGCCGGCGATGATCTGCCCCACGGAGACGCCGATGAGGCAGGCGGTGAGCGTCAGCTGGACCTGCGCCGGTGCGCTGAGCATCTCGGAGGTGATGGCCGGCAAGGCGGGGAGGTACATGTCGATGGAGAGCGGCCCGATCGCCGACAGCGCTCCGAGGATCAGCAGCAGAAGGCCGCGGCGGCGCTTGTGCTCCTGCTGGACGACGGCGGACATGACTGCGGGCGTGGCTTCTGCCACGGACATGCGTGAACCCCTTTTCCCTCGCGGACCTGTGGCCCCCGAGGGCCGAGGGATCCAACCACGTTCCGGTCCTCCTAATTCCCGGTTATCAGATATTTCCGGAGAAGCGGCGCCCGGCGGGAGAGCCCGGCCCATGCGGTCATGCTCACCTGAGGCGGGGACCGTCCGGTGGAGTCCCTAAACTCGTGGCATGGACTCCCCAGCCGTCGAGATCGTCGACCTGGTCAAACGCTACGGCGGCAACACCGCCGTCGACGGCCTCACGCTGCGGGCCGAGCGCGGCGCGGTCACCGCGGTGCTCGGCCCCAACGGCGCGGGCAAGACGTCCACGGTGGAGATCTGCGAGGGCTTCCGCGCGGCCGACGCGGGCACGGTCAAGGTGCTCGGCCTGTCCCCTGCCCGCCCCGAGCTGCGCGCGCGGGTGGGCGTCATGCTGCAGGCGGGCGGCGTGCCCCCGGCGATGCGCTGCGCCGAGTGGCTGCGGCTGGTCTCCCGCTTCTACGCCGGCCCGCTCGACCCCGGCGCGCTGCTGGCCCGGCTGGGCCTCACCGACCACGCCCGCACCCCCTACCGGCGGCTGTCCGGCGGGCAGCAGCAGCGGCTCTCCCTGGCCGCGGCCGTCGTCGGCCGGCCCGAGCTGGTCTTCCTCGACGAGCCGACGGCGGGTCTCGACCCGCAGGCCAGGCACGCCTGCTGGGAGCTGGTGGCCGAGCTGCGCCAGGCGGGCGTGTCGGTGGTGCTGACCACGCACCACATGGACGAGGCCGAACGCCTGGCCGACCACGTGGTGATCATCGACAAGGGGCGCGTGGTGGCCGAGGGCAGCCCCGCCTCGCTGACCGGTGCCGAGCGCCAGCTCAGGTTCAGGGCCCGGCCGGGGCTGGGCCTGGAAGAGCTGCTCAACGCGCTCCCCGCGGGCAGCGCGGCCAAGGAGTCGCCCTCCGGGCACTACATCATCGAGGGTCAGGTGGGGCCCGAGCTGCTGGCCACGGTGACGGCCTGGTGCGCGGCCGAGGGCGTCACCGCCGACGACCTGCGCATCGAGCGGCGCACCCTCGAAGACGTCTTCCTCGAACTGACCGGCAGAGAGCTGCGATGACCACGCCGGGCCGGTTTCTCTCACCCACCTGCCGGGAGTCGCGATGACCACGCTCGACCTCACCCCCGCGCCCGGCGCGGCGCCGTTCGGGCGCATGGTGCTGGCGCAGGCGGGCGCGGAGATCCGCGCGATGCTGCGCAACGGCGAGCAGCTCCTGCTGACCCTGGTCATCCCCGTGCTGCTGCTGACCGGCTTCTCGCTGGCGCCGCTGATCGACGTCGGCGGCGGGCGGCGGGTCGACTTCCTGGCCCCCGGCGTGCTGGCGCTGGCGGTCATGTCCACCGCCTTCACCGGGCAGGCCATCGCGACCGGGTTCGAGCGCCGCTACGGCGTGCTCAAGCGGCTGGGCGCCACACCGCTGTCCAGGAGCGGGCTGATGCTGGCCAAGACGGCGGCGGTCGCCGGCGTCGAGGTGGTCCAGGCGGTCGTCATCGTGGCCGTCGGGCTGGCGCTGGGCTGGCGGCCGCAGGGCTCGTTCCTGGGCGCGGCGCTGCTCGTCGTGCTCGGCACCGCGGCCTTCAGCGGGCTGGGGCTGCTCATGGCGGGCACCCTGCGCGCCGAGGCCACGCTGGCCGGCGCCAACCTGGTCTACCTGGTGCTGCTGGGGGCGGGCGGGGTGATGTTCCCGCTGACGAAGTTCCCCGAAGGGCTGCGACCGTTCCTGGAGGCGCTGCCCATCTCCGCGCTGACCGGCGGGCTGCGCGCGGTGCTCTCCCAGGGCGCGGCGCTGCCGCTGGCCTCGGTGGCCGTGCTGGCCGGGTGGGCGGTGCTGTCCCTGGCGCTGGTCTCCCGTACCTTCCGCTGGGAGTAGCGCGTGGGAAGTAGCACGGGCGGCGGTTACTCCGGCTGGGGTTCCGGACCGGCGGGGCGCAGGGCCCCGTAGCGGCGGCGGCTGAGCGCGGCCACGGCGGTCAGCGGCACCGCCGCGAGCGCGGCCAGGCCGAACAGCAGCCCGTAGCGCCCGTCCTCGGCCAGCGGCCCGGCCGCCCACGAGGCGACCGCGCTGCCCACGAACAGCGAACAGGCGAAGAACGCGATGGTCGTTCCCCTGGCCTCGGGCACGACCGAGGTGGCCCAGGTCTGCAGCGAGGAGTGCAGGAACGACCAGCCGCCGCCCAGCAGCAGCGCGGTGACGGCCACGGACGGCACGCTGACGTTCACCGTCACGATCGCGAACCCGACGCAGAGCTGCGCGCCGCCCACGACCATCAGCAGCGGTACGGGCCAGCGCCCCGACAGGTGCTTGACCAGCTTGGCGAAGACCCACAGGCCCAGCCCGTACGCGGTGATGGCGAGGCCCGCCACGGCGGCGGCCAGCCCGGTGTGCTGCAGCGCGGGAGCCAGGAACGGCATGGCGCCGAGCATGATCGCCCCTTCGGTGAAGGCGAGCGCGAACACCAGCAGCGCCCACCGCTGCCGCAGCACCGCCCCCAGGTAGCCGCCGACGCCCCTGCCCTCGCCCTCGGGGCGGGGCGGCTCGGGCAGCGCGCGCAGCGCGACCGCGCAGATCAGCGCGAAGACGGCGGGCACGGTGAAGGCCACCCGCCAGTCCACCAGGCCGGCGACGACCCCGCCGAGTCCGGTGGCCAGGGCGGTGCCGAGCGCGGCCGCGGCCATGAGGTCGGTGAGCGCGCGCTGGCGCACCTCGGCACGCACGGTGTCGCCCACGTACGTCAGGCTCGTCGGGATCACCGCGCCGAAGCAGGCGCCGGTCACGACCCTGGCCAGCACAAGCGTCGCCAGGACGGGCATCAGCGCCGAGACCGCGCCGGCCACCGCGGCGCCGAACAGCGCCCAGCGCATGACCCGCACCCGCCCGAGCCGGTCCGACAGCAGCCCCCACAGCGGCTGGGTCAGCCCGTACGCGAGGTAGTAGCCGCTGGCGGCGGCCACCGCGGCCGACAGGGAGACACCGAGATCGTCGGCGATGAGCACGAGCATGGGGCTCACCGCGAAGCGGTCGAAGCTGCTGATGAACGAGGCCACCGACAGGGGCAGCGGCGGACGGGCGAGGCTGACGGGAGGAGCGGGGGTCGTCATGTGCTCCGCGGTTCGTTGGCCTGGATGAATGACCCGATCAACAGTAGTACAGCCACCAAACGGGAATGTCGCCGGGCCCGAGTAAGCTCTGACGGTTGTCCCCCTCGCGTCCGCCAGAGGAGTCCTGTGACCGCCTTCGCCCTCGACGACCCGTACGACCGCGGCTCCGGCCTGCCCAGGCCGGGCAGCCTGCTGCGCAGCGCGGCCGACTCCATCCCGCCCTCGGGGCTCGTGGTGCTGGCGATCTTCTCCGTGCAGCTGGGCGCCGGGTTCGCCAAGGAGCTGTTCGCGGCGCTGCCGCCGAGCGCGGTGGTGTTCCTGCGCATCACGGCGGGGGCGCTCATCATGGGAGCCTTCGCCAGGCCCAGGCTCAAGGGGCTGTCGTGGCGCGACTGGGCGGTGGGGCTCGGCTTCGGCCTGACCCTCGCCCTGATGAACCTGTCCTTCTACGAGGCCCTGTCACGGCTCCCCATGGGGATCGCGGTGGCCATCGAGTTCCTCGGGCCGCTGGGCGTGGCGGTCGCGGCGTCACGGCGGCGGGTCGACCTGGTGTGGGTCGGCCTGGCGGCGGCCGGGGTCGCGCTGCTGGCACCGTGGGGCGAGTCGGCCACGGTGCGGTGGGCCGGCATCGGGTTCGCCATGCTGGCCGCCCTGGGCTGGGCCGCCTACATCCTGCTGTCGGCCGCCGCCGGACGGCGCTTTCCCGGCACGAGCGGGCTCTCGTTCGCGATGATCGTCTCGGCCGTGGTGATCGCCCCGGTCGGGGCCACGACCGGCGGGGCCGAGCTGCTGCGGCCCGAGCTGCTGCTGATCGGGCTCGGCGTGGGGCTGCTGTCATCGGTGATCCCGTACTCGCTGGAGCTGCAGGCGCTGCGGCGGATGCCCAAGCACGTGTTCGGCATCCTGATGAGCCTCGAACCGGCCGTGGCGGCGCTGATCGGGGTGCTGCTGCTGAGCGAGCTGCTGCACGTGCAGCAGTGGGCGGCGATCATCTGCATCGTGGCCGCCAGCCTCGGCTCGACGCGGGCCGCCCGGCGCGCGAAGTAGCCGTCGGCGCGGCAAGCCGTCGGCGCGGCAAGCCGTCGGCGCGGCAAGCCGTCGGCGCGGGAAGGGAAGCGGCCGGAGGCGGACGGTGTGTGAAGTCGCCGCCGGAGGCGGCCGGCCGCCGCGCGCCCGTTGGATGGGGTCCCGGGCGCGCGGCGGAGGGCTCGGCCTCGGTGGGCGGGGTGTGCCGAGCCCGCGAAGGTCAGCGGAGTGCGGGTGTCCGCTTGACCAGGCAGGTGCCACCGTCGGAGCGGCGCGGTGGCCGGTCCGGCGGGGACGAGATGGCGAGACCGACGGCGATCGCGCTGAGGCGTTTGCCCGGTCGGCCCGCAAATGAGGTTACCGCCAACGGGGAGCGTCTGATCCCCGAATGTCGGAACTCGCCGGGTTAGTACTCGGCCCGGTTGCCGGGCTCGGTGGTCAGTGTTCGGCCCAGATGCCCCTGACGTGGCCGATGTGCTCGGCCATGAGGGTGCCGACGGCCTCGCTGTCGCCGCGGCTGAGCGCGTCGAGCAGTTCGAGGTGCTCTCTGGCCGAGCCGCCCAGCGTGCCGCGTTCCGACAACTGTGACAGGCCGTAGAGCCTGGCCCTGTTGCGCAGATCGCGTACCACCGACACCAGGTGCGCGTTGCCGCACAGCGACAGCAGCTCGACGTGGAAGCGCAGGTCGGCGTCCACGTACGCGAGCAGGTCACCGCGCTCGCTGGCCGAGACGATCTCCTCGGCGATGGGCCGCAGCCGCTCGAACTCCTCGGCCCGCGAGCTGTCGGCCAGCCTGGCCACCGTGGGCACCTCGATGAGCTGGCGGATCTCGGTGAGCTCGTCGAGGTCGCGGTCGGACAGCTCGGTGACCCGGAAGCCCTTGTTGCGCACCGCCTCGACCAGGCCCTCCTTGGCCAGGTCGAGCATGGCCTCACGGACGGGCGTGGCCGATACGCCGAACTGGGCGGCCAGCACCGGCGCCGAGTAGACGACCCCCGGCCGCATCTCCCCCGTGATCAGCGCCGCCCGCAGCGCGTGCGCGACCTGCTCACGCAGGCTCTGCCGCTCCCCCACCATCGGCAGGTCGAGCCGGTCCTCGGCAGCCATCCGCCCATCCTCTCTCTGTCCACGCTTCGAAAGCGTCTACGTCCACGCCTCGTAAGCGGCAGCCGCGACCACGAGGTCCTCCCACGCCATGCCCGTGCTCTTGAACACGCGCGGCCCCGGGCCGATGATCACCTGCCCGGCGATCAGCTCGGCGAGGTTTCCGGCGAGATGGCGGGAGGAGATCGTACCCCGGCGCATCGGGATGATGACGTCTCCGGCCTCCTCCAGGGCGGCCGCCCTGGCCTCGACGACCACGGTGGCCCGCGCGACGAGGTCGCCGTCGAGCTCGCGGGCGTCGGGCTCGTGCGAGCCGACCGCGACGACGGTGGCGCCGTCGCGGGTGAGCTTACCGGGGAACAGCGGCTCTCTGGCGGTGGTGCAGCAGGCGACGAGATCCGCCTCCGCCAGCGCCCGCGCCACCGGCCCGTCCGGCCCGTCCGGCCCGTCCGGCCCGTCGCCTTCGGTGAGGGCGCGGGCGGTCAGGCCCAGGGCGCGGCAGCGGGCGGCCAGCGCCTCCGCGC
>NZ_BAAAMU010000077.1:1784-48816 GCF_039529435.1 Nonomuraea maheshkhaliensis | reverse complement strand
CTCAACGCCGAACGCGCGGGCGCGGCGCTCCAGGTCGTCACGGCGGCCCGGCTGTCCGTCGAGGATGTCCGCGACGAGGTCGGTGAACAGCCGGCCCTCGGCCCGCGCCACGGCCTGCTGCTGCAGCTCCAGCAGGGAGCACACCTGCGCGGCGCGCTCGATCGTACGGCGGTCGACCGGGCCCAGCTCGAAGTCACCGGGCCCGAACAGCAGCGCCCCGAAGTCCTGCGCCCCCGCCCGCTGCGCGCCGACGGCGGCCAGGTCGCGGTCCGCTCCGGCGGGCACCTCACGGTCCGCTCCGGCGAGCACCTGGCAGTGGCCGGTCCGCGCGCCGGCCGCGACGGCGTCCCGTACCGGCGGGGTGAGCTCGACCGGGCCGCCCGCCCGCGCGCTCATGAACGGCGCGGCGGGCCCCGACGCGGCGATGACGCGGTCCTCCGCGTCGATCACGGTGACGCCGCGGCCCAGGGCCGAGGAGAGCGCCCGTACGAGCTGGCCGAAGCCGCCGCCGTCCAGCACGACCTGGATGAGCTCCCGGTGCACCGCGCCGGCGCGGTCCCGCTCGGCCAGGTGCTCGGTGAGCCGCTCCAGCGCCGCGCGCGCCTCCTCCTCGGAACGCCACAGGTCGCGCAGCGTGTGCGCGGTCCGCAGGACGACGGAGGCGTGGTCGGCCAGCGCCGACAGCAGCGCGATCTGGTCGGGGGTGAACGAGCGCTCCTCGCGTGTCGCCACGAACAGCACGCCGAGCACGTCGTCGCCGGACACCATCGGCACGCCCAGGATGGAGACGACGCCCTCCAGCTCGACCGCCCGGTCGATGTCCGGAACGCGCCGGTCCTCCAGGTATTCGCTGTAGCGTGGCACCCAGCGGGGCATCCGCAGCTCGATGACCTCGCCGGCCAGGCCGTAGCCGGCGGGCACGTTCAGGTGGCGGAACTCGCCGCTGTAGGCGCCGGCGGTCGTGCGCACGTTGAGCTCCCTGGTCTGCGCGTCGTACTCCGACAGGTACGTCACGTCGCAGCCGAGGATCTCGTGCGCCCGCTGGACCAGCCGTTCGAGCAGCGCCCTGCCGTCACGCGCCGCGGCCAGCTCGCGGGCGCTGGCGAAAAGGGCGGCCAGCTCGTGCTCGCGGCGGCGCAGCCGTACGTGCTCGCTGTGGGCCCGGTGGACGTGCTCGCGCGCCTGCTCCTGACGCGGGGCGGGCACGCCCAGCGTCTCCAGGGCGGCGCCGAGGTCGCGGGGGCTGACGGCGCCGTCGCCGGTGACGGCGCCGAGCACGGTGGCCAGCGCCTCCGACCGCGCCGAGATGTCGTCGCGCACGTTTCCTGCCTCCTCACGCGGCGGTCAGACCGCCTCCTCCCGGTCGAACGGCTCCCCCATGACCGGCACGGCGGCCAGCAGCTCGCGCGTGTACGGATGCTCGGGCGCGGACAGCACGCTCTCGGTCTCCCCCGACTCCACGATCCGGCCGTGCCGCATGACGCTGACGGTGTCGCACACATACCGGACGACGGCCAGGTTGTGCGAGATGAACAGGATGGTCAGGTCCAGCTCGGCGCGCAGCTCGCGGAGCAGGTTGAGCACGATGCCCTGCACGGAGACGTCGAGCGCGGAGGTGATCTCGTCGGCGATGACGACGTCCGGCTCGGCGGCCAGCGCCCTGGCGATGGTGACCCGCTGGCACTGGCCGCCGGAGAAGGCCGAGGGCAGGTCGCCGGCCCGCTTCGGGTCGAGGTGGACCAGCGACAGCAACTCCTCGACCCGGCGTTGCCTGTCCGCCTTGGACGGGCGGCGGCCGGTGGCGCGCATGGCCTCCGCGATCGAGGCCCCGACGGGCATCCGGGGGTCGAGCGCCGCGTACGGGTCCTGGAAGACGAGCTGGACGCGCCTGCGGGCGGCGCGCGCGGCGGCGGAGCTGCCGGCGATGTCGGCGCCGTCCAGCCGGATCGTGCCGGAAGAGGGTCTGACGAGCCCCACCGCGGCGGCGGCCAGGGTGGACTTGCCCGAGCCCGACTCGCCGACGAGCCCGTGGATGCCGCCGGAGGCGACGGTGAGGTCCACGCCGTCCACGGCGACGTGCGTGCCGGCGCCGTGCCCGTACCGCACGCTCAGGCCGGCGAATTCGAGAGTGCTCACGCTCGTGCCTCCTCGGCGACGCCGCCGCTCTCGTCGATGACGGGCAGCGGGCGGGATCGGTCGGTGCCCATGTGCGGCACGCACGCCACCAGGGCCCGCGTGTACGGGTGCCGCGCCTCGTCCAGCCGCGCCGCGGCCACCTCCTCGACGATCTGCCCGTCCTTCATCACCAGCACCCGGTCGCAGAACCCGCTGACCAGGGCGATGTCGTGGGAGATGAACAGGATGGCGCTGCCGGTCCGCCGCCGCGCGTCACGCAGCACGCGCAGCACCTGGCGCTGCACGGTCACGTCGAGCGCGGTCGTCGGCTCGTCCGCGATGACCAGCCGCGGCCGGCCCATGAGCCCCATCCCGATCATGGCCCGCTGGCGCATGCCGCCGGACAGCTCGTGCGGGTACTGGCGGGCGCGGCGCTCGGGGCGCGCGATCCCGACCGATGCGAGCACGTCCCCGGCCCGGCGCCGGGCCGCCGCCCTGGGGACGCCGTCGTGGGTCCTGCTCACCTCGGTGAGCTGCCGCCCGACGGTGAGTGAAGGGTTGAGCGAGGTGAGCGGGTCCTGGAAGACGACGGCCAGCTCCAGGCCGAGTCTGCGGCGGTCGGCGGCGCGTGGCACGGCGGTCATGTCGATGCCCTGGAAGCTCAGCCTGGTGGCGTCGATCGTGGCCTCGGGGCCGAGCAGGCCGGCGATGGCCATGGCGGTGACCGACTTGCCGGATCCCGAGGCGCCGACGATGCCGACGGTCTCGCCGGGCCGGATGGTCAGGCTCACACCGCGTACCCGCTCGACCAGGTCGCCCCGCCGGTCGGGGAAGCTCACCCGCAGGTCCTCGACCTCCACCAGCGCGCCCGGATCGCCGCCCGCGGCGCGTGCGCTTGCTTTGCCCGCCTTGTATGGCTTCGAAGGCGTTCTTGAGGCGGACTCGCCGGTCAGCGAGCCGATCGCGTTGAGGATCAGGCCGGTGAGGACGATCGCGATGCCGGGGCCGAGCGCCGCCATCGGGTTGACGTAGATGCGCGCGATGCCCTCGCGCAGCAGGCGGCCCCAGTCGAAGTCAGGGGCCTGCACGCCCAGGCCGAGGAAGGACAGCCCGGCGAAGGACAGCAGCGCGGTGGAGGCGTACGCGGCGGTGTTGACCAGCATCGGCGGCGCGATGTTGGGGATCACGTGCCGGACGATCACACCGACGGGCCCGACGCCGACGATCCTGGCGGCCCGGACGAAGTCGCGCCCGGTCACGGAGGAGGCCAGCGTGTACGTCAGCCGCGCGATCGACGGCACCCCCGCGAACCCCACCGCCAGCATCGCGCCGCTCGCGGTCGCGCCCCAGATCACCGAGAAGAACAGCGCGAGCAGCAGCCACGGGAACGACAGCAGGATGTCGATGAACGCGCTGACCAGCCGCCGCAGCGGCCGGGGCAGCGCGGTCGCGACGACGCCGAGCACGATCCCGCCGGCCACGGCGACTGCCGTGGCCCCGAGCGCGAGCAGCACCGACAGCCGGGCCGCGATCAGCACCCGGGCCAGCACGTCGCGGCCGAGGTCGTCGGTGCCGAACGGATGCGCGGCACTCGGCCCCTGGACCCGCTCGGCCACGGAGGTCGCGGTGGCGGCGTCGCCCCACACGTACGGCGCCAGCACGATGACGAGCAGCAGCGCGAGCACGCCGAGAACGGTCACGACGCCTTGCGGGCCGCGCAGCCCGCGCAGGAGGCCGGAGCGCACGATGTCAGCCCTCCATGATCGACGAACGGGGGTCGAGGGTGGCGAGAACCAGGTCGATGAGGAGATTGAGGCCGAGGACGAGGGCGGCGTAGACGAGGACGACCCCCTGGATCATCGGGTAGTCCTTCGCCGTGATCGACGAGACGATCGTCGACCCGAGCCCGGGGATGACGAACACGGCCTCGATGAGCACGGTGCCGGCCACGAGCCCGGTGAGGATGAGCCCTCCGGTCGTGAGCGCGGCGGTGATCATGTTGGGCAGCGCGTGCCGCAGGTAGAGCAGGCGCGCGGGCAGCCGTTTGCCGCGCGCGGTCGTCATGTACGGGGTCTCCAGCACGGCCAGCATCTCCACGTGCACGATGCGGGCGAGATAGGCCAGCGGCCCGACGGCCAGGGCGGCGACCGGCAGCACGGCCTCGGCGGCCCCGCCCCAACCGGCCACCGGCAGCGCGTTCAATGTGACGCCGAACAGCGCGATGAGGCCGACGGCGAGCAGGAAGTTCGGGACGGCGATCAGGCCGCTGAGCACCCAGGAGACCCCGGCGCCCGCCGCACGCCTGCGACCGCCGCGCGCCGCGACCGCCGTGGCGACCCCGATGGGCACGGCGCCGAGCGCGGCCACGAGGAAGGAGAGCACGGAGAGGGCGAGCGTGGTGGGGAAACGGTCGGCGAGCGTGCCGGCCACCGGGCGGTGGGAGCGCAGCGAGACGCCGAGGTCGCCGTGGAACAGGCCGGTCAGGTAGCCGGTGAACTGCCGCCAGGCCGGCTGGTCGAGGCCCAGCTCCGCCCGCGTGCGTTCGACCAGCTCGGGGGTGGCGCTGGGGCCGAGCGCGGCGCGGACGGGGTCACCGGGCACGAGGTGCACGACGAGGAACGTGGCGACCACGACGACGGCGAGCGAGACCAGCGCCCGGCCGAGGCGGCGCAGCACGAACGAGGTGCGCGGCGACAGCCTCGGGAGGGCGTGGCGACCCCCCCGGCGCGCCTGGTCCGGCCCGGCGGGCACGGCCGGTCCTGCGGGCGGCGGCCCATTGGGGGTGGCCGGGGAGATCGCCATGGTGTCACGTCACCCCAGCATCCTGATCGTGGTGGGCGCGACGAAGTTCGGCTGCTCCAGCTCGACGCCCGACAGGTACGTACGCTGCTCGTTGTCGGCCAGCGGGAACACGTCCGTCCGCTCGACCAGCGCGGCCTCGGCCTGCTGCCACAGGTCGCACGTCGTCTCCGGCGTGGCGGTGGCGGCCTTCTCGGCCAGGGCCTCGTACTCGGGGTTGTCGACGAACATGAAGTTGTTGCCGCCCTTGTCGGGGGTCGCCCCGGCGAAGAACGTGCTCACCGTCACCGGCCCGCCGGGCGCGATCTGCACGAAGCCGGTGTCCCAGTCGAAGGTCTGGAACAGCTGCTCCGACCAGGCGTTGGCGTCGTTCGCCGAGAGCTTGGTGGTGACGCCGAGCTCGTCCCAGGTCTGCTGGACGAGCTCGGCGGCGGGGGCGTGCGTGCCCGTGGCCGCGTCGTAGATGAACTTCACGGTCAGCGGCTTGCCGTCCTTCTCCCGTTTGCCGCCCGCGCCGAGCCGCCAGCCGGCCTGGTCGAGCAGGGATCCGGCCTTGGCCAGGTCGGTGGCGGGCAGCGTCCACTTCGGGCCGCCGGCCACGCACAGGAGCGGGTTCTTGACCACCAGCGACTTGGAGTCCGTCGCGGACCCGTCGCTCACCACGTCGCCGATCGCCTTGCGGTCGAGCGCCGTGACGAGGGCCTGGCGGACGAGCGGATCCGAGGTGGGGCGCTCGGCGCGCTCGTTGAACAGCATCTCGCCGACCGGGTTGCGCACGCCGACCGAGCCGAGCTTCGCGCCGTCGAGGCGCTTGCGGTCGGTGCCGAGGACGACGGCCGCGTTGATCTCGCTGGAGAGCAGCAGGTTGGCCGCGGTGCTCTCGTCGGTGACCACGCGGATCTCCAGGCTGTCCGGCAGGCCCTTGGTCTGGCTGGTGACGCCCTTCGGGCCCCAGGCGTAGTCCTTGCGCTTGGTGTAGGTGTAGGTGGAGCCGGGGGTCGAGCCGCCCAGGGCGTACAGGCCGGTGCCGTCGGTCGTGGTCTTGAGCTTCGCCGGGTCGGCGAGGCCCGCCCCGCACACCATCTCGACCGTCCCCGTGTTGGCGAGCAGGAAGGGGTCGTTCTCCTTGGTGGTGACGGTGAGCGTGTTCCCCTCCGCCTTGGCCGAGACGCCCTTGTGGATCTGGGAGCCGTAGTAGAAGGTCGCGTGCTTGGGGTCGGCGTGGTAGTTGATGTTGTCGGCCGCCGTCTGGGCGGTGAACGGCTTGCCGTCGGAGCAGGTGACGCCGTCGTGCAGGGTGTAGGTGATCTTCTTCTCGCCCAGCTCCCAGCGGGTGGCCAGCCAGGGCTCGAACTTCCCGTCGGGGGTGGAGTAGACGAGCGACTCGTACGCGTACCCCACCATCTCGCGGGCCGCGAGTGAGACGCCGGTCAGCGGGTCGAGGTGTCCGGGGTCGGCGGAGATCGCCTTGACGAAGACGCCGCCGGAGACGTACGTCCCGGCCCCCGTCCGCCCGGCCGGGGCGGCGGAACCGCCGCTCTGCGCGGAGCCGCACGCCGTCAGGCCGGTGGCGGCCAGGATGACGGCGACTGTCGCGGACGCCTTGCCGTGTCTGCTCATGTCGGTTCCTTTCGTCCGATGTGGGCCACCGGCCCCGCGGCCTTGACCGCGACCTTGAGCGTGGGCTGCGTCACGTACGTCACCGGCGTCTCCAGCACGTCGATGACCTCGACGCGGGCGGGGTCGGCGCCCGCCTGCACGGCCTTGTCGATCGCCGCCCTGCTGGCCTCCTCGATGGCGGCCACGCGGTCCGCGACCGCGTACAGCCGGTCCGCCCGGCCGCCGGCCAGGGCGATGGCGGCGCCGACCGCGTTCGCGACCGCGCCGCGCTCCGGCCTGACGACCTCGCTGGCGCCGAGGACCCGGTCGGGGACGAGGAACTCGCCGCCGCCGACCACCACCAGCGGCATCCCGGTGCGGCCGAGCGACATGCGTTCGACGGCCGACTCGATCCGGTCGTGCGCGACGGCCAGTGCCTCCGCGAGCCCCTTGCGTACCGGGCGGTCCAGCGGCGGCAGCTCCCGGCCCGCCACGACCGCGCCGGCCGTGGCCGCCGCGTCCGTGAGGGTCGGGGTGGAGCCGCCGAACAGCAGCGCCTCCTCCGCGATGCGGTAGCCGACCGAGTCGGTGCCCGGCGTGCCCGCGGCCACGTCCACGATGGTGCCGCCGCCGACGCCGAGGCTGAGGATGTCCGGCATGCGGAAGTTCGTCCGTACGCCGCCGACCTCGCGGGGCAGCGTCGACTCCCTGGGGAAGCGGCCGACCAGGACGCCGAGGTCGCTGGTGGTGCCGCCGACGTCGATGACGATGGCGTCGTCCGCGCCGGACAGGGCGGCGGCGCCGCGGATCGAGTTCGCGGGGCCGGAGCCGATCGTCAGCACGGGGTAGCGGGCGGCGTACTCGACGGCCATGAACGTGCCGTCGTTCTGCGCGAAGAACGTGGCCGCGTCCAGCCCGTGCTCGACGACGACGGTCGTGAGCGCGGAGGTGATGTCGCGCGCCACCGCGTAGAGCGCGGCGTTGAGCACGGTCGCGTTCTCGCGTTCCAGCAGGCCCAGCGCCCCGATCTCGCTGCTGAGGGAGATCGGCACGTCCACGCCCACGTGGTCCTGGACGAGCGCCTCCACCTCCAGCTCCTGCTCGGGGAACGACGGGCTGAAGATGCCGCACACGGCGACCGCGTCGAAGCGGCCCTCCAGCTCGTCGAGCAGCCGGCGAATGGCGTCGCGGTCCAGCTCGGCGATGGGGTAGCCGTCCACGAGGTGCCCGCCGCCGGCCAGCACGTACCCGGCCAGGACCGCCTGGCGCAGGTCGGCCGGCCAGCCGGCGAGCGGCGGGTGGACGGTGGAGGCCGGCGCGCCGAGCCGGATCACGGCGACCCGGCCCAGGTCGCGGCGGCGCACGATCGCGTTGGTGGCGTGCGTCGTGCCGAGCATCACGCGGGAGACCGCGTCCCGGTCGGGGCCGAGCTGGTCCAGCACGGCGGCCAGGCTCGATCTGATGCCGCCGGTGACGTCGCCGGTGGTGGGGCTCTTGGTCCAGGCGATGGCCTCGCCCGACGGGGAGATCACCACAGCGTCGGTGTTGGTGCCGCCGACGTCGATGCCGACGGACAGGTCGGTGCGGGCGTTCATCGGCGTCCTCCCTCGAACGGGACGTAGTCGAGGTCGTATCCGAAGGCCCTGGGGCCGGTCAGCTCCAGCCCTCGCTCGGTCCGCCACAGCGGGTCGCACGCCCACGCCAGCACGCTGACCCGCTGGCCGAAGCGGAGCAGCTCGGTGGAGATCGCCTCGCCGGTCTCGGAGTCGACCACGGTGATGAGGTCGGGGACGCTGGCGACGACGACGCCGTCCTCGATGATCACCAGGTTCTCGTTCTGGATCTCCACCCGGGCGAGGCGGCCGCGGTCGGAGCCGACGCCCTCGACGGTCACCGACCCGCGGGTGAAGCCGCCCTCGGTGTTGCGCTCGACGTCGATCACCTTGCCGGAGACGACGACCGTGGCGGCCAGCTCGGCGGCCAGCTCGGAAACGGGCTCGGACGCGGCGAGCAGGCGGCGGCCGACCTGGACGGCGCGGCTCACCGTGCCTTCGATGACGGCGCCGGGGGCGGTCTCGGCGGTGAGCACGTAGTGGGCGCCGAGCGAGATCGCGCCGCTGGCCACGGTGATGGCGCGGGCGTGGCGCTCCAGCCAGGCGAGGTTGATCGTACGCAGCACCGAGACGTTGCCGATGGTGTCGGCCATGACGGCGAACTCGCTCGGCAGCCCGGCGACGTTCATCGAGATCATCGTGCCCTGGGGGAAGGCGCGGCCCATGCCGTCCGCGTCGAGGACCTTGAGCCCCATCCCCGCGGCCCAGCCCACAGGGGCCACGCCGTTGCTGCCGCCGATCTCTGCCGCCATCACCGCCGTCATCGGGCGGCCCGTGATCCGCTCGACCTCGCGGACGATCGTCTCCGTCTGGCCCTCGGCGGGCAGCATCTCGGTGCCGACGGACGGCGCCCCGATCGCCGACAGCACGATCACGGCGTCGTCCCGGGTGAGCTCGCCGACGGTGACGACGGGCACCGGGCCGTGCTTCTCGATCGCCGACTCGACCGCCAGTTGCTCGGTCTGGACGGCGCCTCCGCCGCCCGTGCCGAAGACCGCGGCGCCGGCCGCGAGTGCGGCGACGTCGGCCGCGGCGATCTCGCGCAGGCGCGCCGGCGCGGTGGTCCCGGCGGTCGTGCCGGTCGTGGCGGTCGAGCGCGGACGCGCGGCTGTGGCGGGCGGGTGCGCGGACGTGATCGTGGCGGCGGGCGGGTGCGCGGGCGGGTACACGGGCGCGCCGCCGCCTCCGGTAGGCAGGTCCTGGTCGGGCATGTCTTGAGGCTAGGGAGCCGGGTCAAACCCAACAATGTGCCGAGCACCCAGAGAAACACGCCAGACTGTGCTCATGGAACAGGCGAGCCTGGCGGACATCGTCGCTCAGGGCGAGAGAATGGGCATCCGGTGCGTCGCGGGCGATCCCGAGGGCGTCGCGGTGTCGGGCGTGCAGATCGTGGCCAAGGACGACCTGCGGCAGGCTTCGCCGGGCCGGCTGGTGATCGTGGCCATGCCTCATGGGGCGGTGCCGCGGCCGTACCAGGTGGACATCGCGATCAGGCACGCGATCGGCGCGCGCTGCGCCGGCATCGTGTTCGCCGGCGACTTCCCGATCGCTGAGACCGCCCGCGCGCTCGCCGAGCGCGGCGGGCTGCCGGTGCTGATGAGCGCGGTGACGCCGTCCGAGCTGGCGGTGCTGCTCGACCGGGCGATCCGCGGCGGCGCCGAGGAGGCGCTGTCGAGGGCCGAGTACGCCATCGCGCGGGCCACGGCGGCGGCGGGGGACGCGCCTGGGCGGCCGATGGAGGCCGTGCTCGACGAGGTCGGCGCGGCGCTCGGCGCCCGGCTCACCCTCGTCGAGGACCCGGGCGTGCCGTGGTCGGAGCCGCACGCCGTCTGCGTGGGCGAGGTGCCGGTCGGGCGCCTGGTCGCCGACCGCGACGACGCGTCCGTCACGGTGGCGCTCCCGGTGATCGCCGCGATGCTCTCCCGCATCCTGCAACGGCAGCTCCAGGCCAGGTTCGGGCCGGTACGCTCGCGCGCCGACCTGATCGTCGAGCTCGTCTTCGCCGAGTCGGCGCGCATCGACCGGCTCGCCGTCGAGGCCACCCGCGCCGGGCTGCCGGTGTCGCTCTCCCACGCGGTCGCCTGGCTCATCCCCACCCACCGCCACGATCCCGAGCAGCGCCCGCCTGCCGTGCTCGCGTCCTCCGTCGAGCTGCACGCGCTGCAACTCGTGGACCGGCGCGACGAGGTGTGGCATCTGGCCACCTTCCACGACGACATCGTCATGGTGGCCTCGGAGGAGACCGGCGCCGCCGACCACCAGCGGCGGCTGCGCGACGTCATGGAGGCCGTGGCCGCCCACGCCCGCTCGGTCGCGGGCGAGGAGTGGGCGTTCACCGTGGGGCTCGGCACGCCGCAGAGCGGCGCGGCCGGGCTGCGGCAGTCGGCGACGGAGGCGCACATCGCCGCCGACGCGGCCGTCGCCGGCGGCCGCGCGGGCGGCATCGAGGTCACCGACGTCACCGGGCTGCGCCGGGTGCTGCTCGACTTCTACGCCTCCCCGCTGAGCCGGTCGCTGCTGGACGACATCCTGGCCCCTCTCGACGCGCTCGGGCCCGAGCGCGCGGCCATCGCCATGCGCACGCTGGTCGCCTACCTGGGGCATCGCAACTCGCTGGCGCGGGCGGGCGCGGAGCTCAACCTGCACGCCAACGCGGTCAACTACCGCGTCAGGCGGATCGAGCAGACGCTCGGGCTCGACCTCAACGAGCCGGACGTGCGCTTCTCCGTCGAACTGGCCTGCCGGGTCCGTCTCGCCGCCTCGGGCCGCTGACCCGGCTCGCCGCCTCGGGACACTGACCGGGCTCGTCGCGAGTTCGCCGGCTCTGTTCACGCTTCCCTCATTCGCCTGGTAGAGGTTGAGACCCATGCACGGACACACTGCGCGCGACCCCGAGACCGAACGTTCCCGCCGCTGGCTGCTGAACCGGGCGCTGCTGCTCGGCGCCGCCGCCACGGTGGCGGCCATGACCGGCTGCTCCCCGAGCTCGCCCGGCGGCGCCCCGGCCAGCGCCGCCCGCTCCTCCGGCGCGCCTCCCCCCGGCGGGGCCGCGCCGAGGCCCGGCGAGCTCTCCTACGACGACTTCGTCGGCGTCACCACCGACGGCAAGGTGGTCGAGGACCTGTACGCGATCCACTCCACCGGCGTCTCCACCGCCGCCCTCGTCAAGGCGGCCAAGGCGTTCCTCAAGGCGCTCCCCGCGGCGCAGCGACGGGAGACGCTGTACGACGTACGCGCCGACGAGTGGCTGGCCTGGAGCAACCTCGACGGCTTCGACCGCAAGGGCGTCCGCATGGGCGACCTCACCAAGGCCCAGCGCGCCAAGGGTTACGCGGTGCTGGAGGCGGCACTGTCCGCCGAGGGGCTCACCCAGACCCGCAACATCATGAAGCTCAACGCGTTCCTGGGCGAGCAGGCCGGCGGCGGCAGGGAGACCCTGACCGAGGGCCACTACTTCTTCACGGTCATGGGCACGCCGTCCGCCACGCAGCCGTGGGGCTTCCAGTTCGAGGGCCACCACCTGGCCGTCAACTGCTTCGTGCTCAAGGACCAGGTCGTCATGACGCCGACGTTCATGGGCTCGGAGCCGACGTCGGCCACTTACCGGGGCGAGCGGATCACCCTGTTCACCAGGGAGACCGAGGCCGGGCTCGCGCTGCTGCACGCGCTCACCCCGGAACAGCGCGCCGAGGTGATCTCCACGACGGAGGTGAAGCGCGGGGCCAACATGAAGGCGGGAGCGGGCGCCGACAACCTCCGGCTCCCCTACGCCGGCCTGGCCGCCTCCCGGTTCACCCCCGAACAGCGGGACACCCTGCTCGACCTGGTCCGCGTCTACGTCGGCTACCTGGACGAGGGGCACGCGGCCGTACGGATGAAGGAGGTCGAGGAGCACCTGGACCAGACGTACTTCTGCTGGCTCGGCGAGACCGGCGACGACTCCGCGTTCTACTACCGCGTGCACAGCCCGGTCGTGCTCATCGAGTACGACGCCCAGGCCCCCGTCGCGTACGGAGACGACCGCGGCCCCGGCGGGGAGCCGACCCGGCAGCACATCCACACGGTCGTCCGCACCCCCAACGGCAACGACTACGGCGCCGACCTGCTCCGGCTGCATCTGGAGACCGACCACGGCTTCTAAGGTGGAGGCGAGGAGGGGGTTGCCGTGGACGTCGCCGAGCTGGGCTCGTTCCTGAAGTCACGCAGAGACCGGCTGGCCCCGGAGTCGGTCGGCCTGCCGCCCGGCACCCGGCGGCGGGTGCCCGGCCTGCGCCGTGACGAGGTGGCGCGGCTGGCCAGCCTGTCCGCCGACTACTACACCGAGCTGGAGCAGGGGCGCGGGCAGATCCCGTCCGCGCCGGTCCTGCACGCGCTCTCCCGCGCCCTGCGCCTCGGCCCCGACGAGACCGACCACCTGTTCCACCTGGCGGGGCGGCCCGCACCCTACGCGGCCCGGCCCCCGCACCTGCAGTCCGCGCTGCGCCAGCTCATGGAGCGCCTTGAGGACACCCCCGCCATGGTGATCACCGACCTGCACGAGGTGGTGGTGCAGAACCACGCCGCGCAGGTCCTCGTCGGCCCGCAGGCGGGGCTGACCGGGGTGCGGGCGAGCTTCCTGCACCACTGGTTCACCGTCCCGGCGACCCGTGACCTCTATCCTCCCGAGGACCACGGCTACCACTCCCGGCTGCTCGTCTCCGACGTCCGCGCCGCTGTCGCCCGCCGCGGCCCCGTCGACCGGGCGAGCGGCGAGCTGGTCCGTCATCTGCTGGCCGCGAGCGAGGAGTTCGCCGGGTTGTGGCGGGCGCGGGAGGTCGGGGCGCGGCACGAGGAGTACAAACGCATCGTGAACCCGGCGCTCGGCGTGCTCAAGGTCACCTGCAACAGCATCGTCACGGCCGACGCGGCGCAGCGGCTGCTCTGGTTCGTCCCCGACGATCCGCAGGCCGTGCCCGCCCTGCACGCCCTCGACCCGGCAGACGTGTGGCGCGCCACCCCGGGCCCGGCCTTCGGCCTCCCCCGAAGCCGCGCCTGACGCCGTCCGAGACCGCCGTCCGAGACCGGTGGCCGAGACCGGTGGCCGGACTGCCCGGGGTGAGGCTGGGGTTGAGGACCCCAGGCTGAGGGCGTTCCCCGGTCCCTCTCCAGGGGCAGTCTGGGAGAGGCGGCGCGCGGGGGACCTGTCTTCCTTCCACCAGGAGCCTCCGCGATGGGACCACCCGCCACATCCACGGCAACCGAGGAGGAAACCGTCATGCGCGCAACGCTCGCCACCGGGGTGAACGCCCCGCTGTCACTCACCGAACGCGACGTCCCCGAGCCGGGGCCGGGCGAGGTGCTGATCAAGATCACCGCCTGTGGTGTCTGCTACACCGACCTCAGCCTCGTCCAGGGACATTTCCCGTTCGCCCGCTTCCCGATCATCCCCGGCCACGAGATCACCGGCACGGTCGCCGCGCTCGGCGCCGGCGTCCCCGGCCTGTCCGTGGGCGACGCGGTCGGGGCGCAGTTCCTGTACGACTCGTGCGGCCACTGCGACTACTGCGTGTCCGGCGAGCAGATCCTGTGCCCGTCCAAGCGCATCACCGGCATTGTCACCGACGGCGGGTACGCCGAATACGGCCTGTTCAAGGGCGGCTACGTGACCCCGCTGCCGCCCGAGCTCGACCCGGTGGCGGCGGCGCCGCTGCTGTGCGCGGGTCTGACCGCGTTCAACGGCCTGCGCAGGGCCGGGGCGACGCCGGGTTCGCGGGTGGCGGTCATCGGCGCCGGCGGCGTCGGCGAGCTCGCCGTACGCTACGCCGTCGCGATGGGCGCCCGCGTCGCGGTGATCGGCCGCCGGGCCGACGGCGCGGCGACCGCCAAGGAACTCGGCGCGGACCTGTACGTCGCCAACCGCGACACCGACCCGGCCGAGGCGCTCAAGGCGTGGGGCGGCGGCGCGGACGTCATACTCAACTCCGCCCCTTCCACCGAGGCCGCCGCCGCGACCCTCGGCGGGCTCGCCCCCGACGGCACGCTCGTGCTCTGCGGCTACGACGCCGCCCCGCTCACCCTTCCCGTTCAGCCCATGGTGCTCAACCGGCTGCGGGTCATGGCCTCGCCGTCGGGCTCTCCGCACGACACACGCGACACGCTGGCCTTCTCAGCGCGGCACGGCATCCTGCCCCGCGTCACGCCCATCACCCTCGACCAGGCTCCGGAGACTTTGGCGGCCATGGCGACCGGCTCCTCGGGCGGCGGCCGGCGCGTCATCTCGTTCGGCTGACGTATCGCGCGATCACCGGGCGAGGTCGGTGGGAAGTGGTGCGCTGTGGTCGGCGCGCAGGCCGTCGAGGGAGATGCGCAGCAGCCTGTTCCACAGCTGCGGGCGGCACTCGTCGGTGATCTGGACGGCGTGGCCCAGTGAGACCAGCAGGAGCAGCAGGTCATCAGTGGTCACGCCAGGGCGCAGCAGGCCCATGGCGCCGGCGCGGGCGCGCAGCTGCTCGATGACGAGGCGAAGCTGGTGGATGCCCTCCAGATCGGGGTCGGCCCAGGTCAGCGCGAAATTCTCCATGATCGCGCGGTGGCGGGCGTAGCCGGTCAGGGCCTGCCGGTAGAAGGTGGTCAGTGCCGCCCAGGGGTCCTCGGCCTCGATCGCCGCCTGGCGGGCTGATTCCGCCCATTTCGCGAAGTCCCTGCGCAGGACCGTGTGGACGAGATCTTCCTTCTTCGGGAAATGCCGGTAGAGGGTGCCCATGCCCACCCCGCTGCGGCGGGCGATCTCGCGTACGTCCACCGCGACGCCCTGCTCGGCCAGCACCTCGGCGGCGGCCTCGACGATCGCTTCCCGGTTACGGATCGCGTCCACGCGCGGCGGGCGGCGCCGGGCGGTGTTCTCCGGTTCAGCCACTGCCATGGGGCCGAGCATACCCGCTTATCCGGAGCACATGCTCCGCCTTGCGCTACTTTGAGGAGCAAGTGCTCCGGATATCAGAAGGGGATGCCATGTCCAACTCGTCCACGACCCCCGCAGCCGAGGCTTCCGGCAGCTGGAATGACCGGATCATCGCCGAGTTCCGGGCGAACGCCGGATACGTGCCCTGGAGCAGCGATGAGGACGTCGCCGCAGGCCGGCCCATCCCGCCCCGGATTCCCGGGTTCGACGAGCGGGGAATGCCGCTCATCCTGGTGCACCACACCGGGGCCAAGACCGGGCGCGAGCGGATCAGCCCGCTGTTCTACCAGCCGGTCGGCGACGGCTGGGCCATCTTCGGCATCCACGGCGGCAGTCCGCATCATCCGGTCTGGTACCGCAACCTCATGGCGAACCCGCGGGCCACCGTCGAGGTGGGCACGGAGAGGGTGCCGGTCGTGGCCCGGCTCGCCGAGGGCGCGGAGCGCGGGCGACTCTGGGCGCGAGAGGTAGCGCTCGTCCCGAAGTTCGCCGAGTTCGAGGCGACCGCCGGCAGGCAGATCCCGGCCGTCGTGCTGGAGCGGGTTCACACCCCGCCCCTCCCCGAGCGCTGACTCCACGACCTGCCAGGTTCGGCAGCAGCGGCTCACTTGCTACGTTTCATCACTCTAAATTCTTATGGGGAAGAATAGATGCCTGTTTACCGACGACGCCGTGTGCCGGAAGGCCGGCGGGGAAATTAGAGCTAGAGACGCCCCCCGCTTATTGGCGAATTCATCGGGGGCACCTCATGAAAAGCGATACTTTCACTGCTTCGTCGGCTCCGTTGCAGCTCGCCGCCGGTGAGTCGAGCGAATTCCTGGACATCGAGACGTCCAACGCGGGCCAGACGGCACTGATACGAGTGACGACCTTCCCGGCCGACGGCCGCCAGAATGGCGGCAGACCGCCGCTGATCCGTCTCAAGGCCGACGCGGGACCTACGGTGGAGGTCAAGGAATTCCCCGAGGAACAAGAGGTCATCGGCGCCGAGAACCGTACTGCGGGCTCGGCGACGTGGATGCGGAAGAACACCGACGTGTACCTCGTGCGCGTCACACTCGACCGCCCGGAAAGCAGTTGGCGCGTTCAGATCGTCAACGACGGTCCGGATGACCGTATGTTCCACTTCATGAGCTTCGGAGACGCCAGGATTCGTGGTGAGGGCGACTGGCCGGATTTCGACTTTCGCTACTGCGGCTCATTCCCGTGCGCGTGCACAGTCCACGATGGAAATCGGACGACAGCCTGCACCTCATGCGGACACAGCAGCGAGGTCGCCTGAGTCGGCCTGAGGTGCCCCGAACCTTCCGGACCCAGGTCAAGGCCGTCGCGTTGTCGCCGCCATTCATTTCGCATCGCCGCCGCCCGCTGCACGTCACGCGAGGTTACGCCACCTGCGAACCTCACCCGCATCACCTCGTGGCGGGTGATTGAGTGCTGGCATGAACGTACTCATTCTTGGCGGGACGGCTTGGCTGGGGCGCGAGGTGGCGCGGCAGGCGGCCGGGCGTGGTCATGCGGTGACGTGCCTGGCGCGCGGCGAGAGCGGCCCCGTGGCCGACGGCACGACGCTGGTGCCGGCGGACCGGCGGGCCGCGGACGCCTATGAGCAGGTGCGGCGTCAAGACTGGGACGCGGTCGTGGAGGTGTCGTGGCAGCCGGGCCAGGTGCGCGGCGCCCTGGCGGCCCTCGGTGAGCGGGCGAAGCACTGGGTCTACGTGTCCTCCGTCAACGCCTATGCCGATCATGGGGTGCCCGGCGCCGACGAGTCGTCGCCGTTGCTGGAACCGACCGACGTCGACGAGGCCGACAGGGAGCTCTACGGGGAGGCGAAGGTCGCCTGCGAGCAGGCTTCGGCCGAGGCGCTGGGCGACCGGCTGCTCATCGCGCGGGCCGGGCTGATCGGCGGGCCCGGCGACCACAGCGGGCGCTCCGGCTACTGGGTGGCGCGGGCCGCCCGCGACCCGCACGCGCCGCTGCTCGTGCCCGACTCCTCCGGCGATTCCACCCAGGTGATCGACGCACGCGACCTTGCCGCCTGGCTGCTCGACTGCGCCGAGACCGGCACCACCGGCACGTACAACACGGTCGGGCCGCAGGTGCCGTTCGGCGAGTGGATCGAGCTGTGCCGCACCATCGGGGGGCACACCGGGCCGGTGGTCACCGCCGATCCTGCGTGGCTGCTTGAGCAGGGGGTCGCCGAGTACATGGGGCCTGAGTCGCTGCCGATGTGGCTGGTGGAGCCCGGCTGGGAGGGCTGGTCGTCCCGTTCCGGCCAGGCCGCCCTGTCCGCCGGCCTGCACCACCGGCCCCGAGCCGACCTGCTCACCGACCTGCTGGCGTGGGAACGCGAGCAGGGGCTCGACCGGGAGCGGCGGGCGGGGCTCAGCGCAGGGCGGGAGCGGGAGTTGCTCACCCTGCTTGGCGGTGGGCGCTGATAACCGGGAAGGAGTGCTCGCCTTCTTCGGCAGTGGGCGCTGACAAGCGGGAGGGGGCGCTTACCCTCCTCGGCAGGGCGCTCTAAGAAGCGGAAACGGGGTCCGGGCGAGTCCGGTCCGGGACGCACGCCTCTGCTGTTCGACCGTTCCTCCGCCCTCAGCTGTCCGCTCGGCGCCCCTCGCGTACTCGGCATATCCACCCAGCGCGCCTTGGCTGCCAAGCGGCCCACCAAGCGCACCTCGGCGGATCAGCGGTGAGCTGGGCGCACCTCGTCCGCTGAGCGCTCCCGCTGGCGTGCCATGACCGTCCGGCGATCCCTGGTTCGCCTCACCGCATAGCGGCCCGCTGGGTGCGTCTGGCTCGTCTGTGCAGGTCGACGTCGTGCGGGGCGCGGTTTCTCACATGCTGCTGGGGGCAGTGGCGAGGTCGAGGAGGTGCCTGTGACTGCAGCCGACCATGCGGAAGCCCGCAGCCACCTGCAGCCGCGTGCTTGTCGGCTACACGGCCACTTCGCGCTTTGCGGTGGCTTGAGGCTTTGCGGTGACTGGGTGCATTGCGGTGGCTGGTGGCTGCACCGCGATTCGGGGCAGCGTTGTGACTACGGGCGATGCCGTGACGCCGCACCCTCCTGTCGACCCGGGCGGCGCCAGGACCCCGCTCAGCCCTGTCGGCCTGAGCGGCACCGTTACCTCGTGCACCCCTGCCGGCCGGCGCCACGCCGTCACCATACGCGGCCCTGCCGACCTGGATCGCGCCACGACGCCGCGCAATGCCGCCGGCCTGGGCGACGCCGTGGGCTCGTGCGACGCCGGCGAATCGGGAGGTCTTGGGGTCCTGCGCGACAACGCCGTCATGGCGGGTGGGAGATGGTCCGGGGGACGTGTGGGGGCGGCGGATGGCCCAGCGGAGGGTGTTGTGAGGCTGCCTGAGCCGCGTGGGCCGCTCACCTCGCTGCTGTTCGAGCGGCTGGCCCACCCACCGGAGCCGTACCCGGACCCGTACCGGATGAACGGGCGAACGGCGGGTGCGCAGTTCAGCGCCGGGCACGCACAGGACGGGCGACCAGGTCAGGCGCGGGACGAGCGGCCGGGTCAGGCGCGGTTCGCGGAGCAGCAGCACTCGCGGCCGCCGCACGGGCACCTCAGCGACCGGCGCTCGGCCGACGGGCGGGGGTCGCATGCGTACGCGCACCTCGCCGGGTGGCACGGGGTGGAAGGGTGGCCGTCGCCGTTGCAGGTCGCCGATGGTGGCCTGGCGGATGATGACTTCCAGTTGGCTCTGTTCGCCTGTTTCGAGCTGCATTACCAGGGCTTCGAGGACGTGGATGACCGCTGGGAGTGGCACCCGTGGCTGCTGGCCGCGCGGGCCGTACTGGAGGAGCGGTTGGAGGAGGCGCTGGCTCGGGCAGTGCCCCGGCCGTCGCTCGACGGGCCGGAAGAGGTGCGGCGGGCGCTCAACGAGCTGACCGCCGCCGATGAGGGACCTTCTCTGTCAACGTTCCTGGCCCGGCAGGCCGATCGTGAGCAGTTCAGGGAGTTCGTCGTCCATCGGTCGATCTACCACCTGAAGGAGGCCGACCCGCACACCTGGGCGATCCCGCGGCTGCGGAGCGCGGCGAAGGCGGCGCTGGTGGAGATCCAGGCCGACGAGTACGGCGGCGGGAGGCCGGAACGCATGCACTCCGAGCTGTTCCGCGCCACCATGCGCGGTCTCGGCCTGGACGATTCCTACGGCGCCTACCTCGGGCGTGTGCCGGGCGTCACGCTGGCCATCTCGAACGCCATGTCCCTGTTCGGCCTGCACCGTCGCCTGCGCGGCGCGCTGGCCGGGCACCTGGCCGCGCTGGAGATGACCTCCTCCCTGCCGAACCGTCGCTACGCTGCCGGCCTGCGCAGGCTCGGCGGCGACGACGCCGCTGCCCGCTTCTACGACGAGCACGTGCAGGCCGACGCCGTGCACGAGCAGATCGCCGCCCATGACCTGTGCGCGAACCTGGCCGCCGACGAACCCGCGCTCGCGGAGGACATCCTGTACGGCGCGGCTTGTGCCCTGGAGCTGGAACGCCTGTGGGCCGGGCACGTTCTCGACCGGTGGGAGCGGGGAGTCAGCTCTCTGGTCGAGGTACCGGCTGAGTGCGTGCCCGCGCGAGAGGGATGCGATGCCGCCTCAAAACGGTGACGCCGCGATGGATTGCGATGGTGTGGCTACGAACGACGATGGCGCGGCGATGGGCAACGATGACGCCACACCGCGCTCAGGCTTGGACTCGGGCTCAGGCTCGGAGTTGAATCCGGGGCCGGGCGCGGAGGCGGGCTCCGGCAGGGCGACGGTGACGGCTTCCGGGATGGGAGCGGAGGCGGGCACCGGGGCGAGGGCGGTGACGTGTTCCCGGATGGGGGCGGAAGCGGGGTCCGGGGTGGTGACGGTGACGACGTGTGAGGATGGGCCGTTGCTGGTGCGGGGGGCGTTCGAGCTGGTGACTCAGGACGGTGAGTCCATTCCGGCCGGACGGGCGACGGTCGCGTTGTGCCGGTGTGGGTTGTCGTCGGTCAAGCCGTTCTGCGACGGGTCGCACAAGGCGGCGGGGTTCAAGGCGGCGAGCGAGCCCGACCTGCCGGCCTGACCCGGCGACCGGCACTCCTGACCTGGCCGGTCCACCTCCTGCAGGCCCATCTTCCGGGCCGGCCGCGTGTTCAGGTCGCGGCGAAGCCCGCGTACGGAGTGGGCCGCGCGGTGCAGTCTTCGGCCTGCGTACGGCACCCCGCCGCGCAGACAGGCGGCCAGGGCGAGCCAGCTGCATGTCGCCCGTTCCAGCACCCAGATCGGGGCGCACAACGCGGCCGTGACGGGGAAGACCCGGCTGCCGCCGGCCCGGCGACGGCCGACCTCGGCCAGGCCTACGGTCAGCGCGGCGCCGGCGGCCAGTGCGGTGTACTCGCGGCGCAGCAAGCACGCGGCTACGGCGGGCAGCACGGACAGGAACAGCGCCATGCGGACGGGCTGGGCCAGGTCGTCGTATGCCTGGCGGACGCGTTGGTCCCAGAAGCGGGCGGCGTCGGGAGGCAGGCGGCGTACGTACAGGTCGAGCGGGTGGATCTCCCTGCCGCCGTGGGCCCGGACAGTGCGGATGAGCTCAAGGTTCTCGAAGAGGACGTCGCCGTCGTACCCGCCGCCCATCCGCTCGACGAAGGAGCGGCGCAGGCCGAACGTCCCCGGGTAGTCGGCGCCGAGGCTGCGGTTGAGCAGCGTGCGGGCGGTGTCCCAGAGGGCGTGCCAGGGCAGGTGGGTGAAGTGGTTCTGGGGGCGGACGATGTCGGCGCCGGCGAGGAGGGAGTTCATTCTGGCGAGGGTGTGCCGGTCGTACCGTACGTCGTCGTCGGCGATGATCAGGTGCTCGGCGCGGGCCAGGCGCAGGCCGGTGATGACGCCGTTGACCTTGCCGTTGGCGAAGCGGAGGTCGGGCGCGGGGCGTACGTGCTCGGCGAGGCCGCGCCAGGCGGCGGCGTGCCGTTCGAACAGCGGCGTGGCGGAGCCGTCGACGACGATGATCCGCACGTGCCGGCGGAGGAAGCGGAGGTAGGCGGTCAGCTCCGCGAGGCCGGAGTCGTCTTCCCAGCGCAGCGGCAGCACATAGTCCAGATCGCGGTTCGAAGCGCGGTCCGAAGCGCGGTCCACATCGCCGCCCACATCGCCGCCCACATCCTCGTCCACATCGCCGCGCCTGCCCGCCGACGGTGGCGGTAAACGGCTAGCTGTAACAGGGGTTCTGGACCGCCCCATTTCTGGTGACGATGTCCGGACATGTCGGTGGATGGTGAGGTCCGAATACCGCTGGCTCGACGTCGCGGGCGGCTGCGATGCTGCTCGCCGGCGACGTTGACACCTGCGGAAGGACCCGATCGTGACCCCCTCCTCTTCGATCGACCACGCGACCCGGTTCCGGGCACTGCACCACGGCGCGGTTCTCGTGCTGCCCAATGCCTGGGACGCGGCCTCGGCCGCCCTCGTCGAGGCAGCGGGAGCGCAGGCGATCGCGACGACGAGCGCCGGTGTCTCGTGGGCGAACGGCGCCCCCGACGGCTCAGGGCTGGGGCGGGAGGCGATGGCCGGCGCGGTCGCGCGGATCGTGGCGGCGGTGCGCGTACCGGTCACCGCGGACATCGAGGGCGGGTACGGCGACGTCGCCGCCACCGTGCGCGCGGTGATCCAGGCCGGCGCGGTGGGCGTCAACCTGGAGGACTCCCCCGGGTCTCCCCTGCTTCCTGCCACCGAACAAGCCGCGCGCATCACCGCCGCGCGGGCCGCCGCCGAGGCGGAGGGGGTCGACCTGTTCGTGAACGCCCGCACCGACGTCTACTTGGCGGGTGTTCCCGGGGATCAGGTGGCCGAGGTGGAGGAGCGGGCGCGGGTCTACGCCGAGGCGGGCGCGGACGGGCTGTTCGTGCCCGGGCTGCTCGACCTGGACGTCATCGCTCGTCTGGCCAAGGGGCCGCTGCCGCTGAACGTGATGGCCGGCCCCGGGGCGCCGCCGGTGGCCGAGCTGGCGGCGGCCGGGGTGGTCAGGGTGAGCGTGGGCTCGGCCATCGCCCAGTCCGCGTACGCGGTCGCCGCCCGGGCCGCGGCCGAACTGCTCGCGGACGGCACGTATGACGCGCTCGCGGACGGTCTCACTTACGGCACGCTGAACGACGCCCTGCGCTGACCCGACCGGCCCTACCACCCGCCACATTGAACGGCGCGCCGGGCCGAACCCGCCAGCCACGCCGAACGGCGCCCCCGCGGCGACCCCGTCGGCCCCCCGCCCGCCACGCCCCCGGCTTTTGCGGGAGGTTGATCGGGGGCACGACCCCTCCGGAGGGCTGCGAGCTGGAGGTTCGATGCGTCTCGACACGTTGTTCGTCAACGGCCGGTTCACCACCCTGGACCCCGACCGGCCGTACGCCACTCGCCTCGGCGTGTTCGGCGGCCGGGTCGCCGGGCTGGACGACGAGCTCGACGGCGTGAACGCGGACGTGGTCGTGGACCTGGGCGGCGCGCCGGTGGTGCCGGGGTTCAACGACGCCCACCACCATCTGAGCCTGCGCGGCCAGCGGATGCGTGAGCTGGACCTGCGCGTGTCCACCCTGGACGAGTTGTACGCGCGCGTGGCCGAGCGGGCCGCCACCCTGCCCGAGGGCGCATGGGTGCGGGGCGGCGGCTACGACCAGTACAAGCTGGGCGCCCACCCCGACCGCGAGGCCCTGGACCGGGCGGCGGGCGGGCGGCCGGTCTGGGTGCAGCACACCTCGTGCCACATGGGCGTGGCGAGTTCGGCGGCGTTCGCGCTCATGGGGTTCCCCGGGCTGGAGGACGTGCCCGACGTGCCGGGCGGTTCGGTGAGCCGCGACGAGCGCGGGCTGCCGGACGGGCTGCTGGCCGAGCAGGCCCAGGAGCTGGCCCTGCGGCTGCTGCGGCCGCTGGCGCACGAGGACTTCGTGGCGGGCATCGGGCTGGCCTCCAAGGCCGCCGCCGCCGAGGGCCTGACCAGCTTCACCGAGCCCGGCGTCGGCGTGGGCCTGGCGGGCAACGGGCCCTGGGACATCGCGGACTTCCAGGACGCCGTGCGGCGCGGCCTGCTCCTGCAGCGGGCCACGCTCATGCCGGGCTCGGCCAACCTGCACGCCGTGGAGGCCAGGTTCGGGCTGGATCTGGGCGTACGCACCGGCCTCGGCGACGAGTGGCTGCGGATCGGCCCGGTGAAGCTGTTCTCGGACGGCTCCCTGATCGGCAGGACGGCCGCCATGTGCCACGACTACGAGGGCGAGCCGGGCCACCGGGGCTTCCTCCAGGAGGAGGAGACGGCGCTGCGTACGTTCATCCTGCACGCCCACGACTCGGGCTGGCAGGTGGCCACGCACGCCATCGGCGACGCGGCGGTGGACGTGGTGCTCGACGCCTACGCCGAGGCTCAGGCGCGGCATCCGCGCCCCGACGCCCGGCACCGGATCGAGCACTGCGGCCTGACCAACGACGCGCAGGTGGCCAGGATCGCCGAGCTCGGCGTCATCCCGGTCCCGCAGGGCCGGTTCGTGACCGAGCTCGGTGACGGGATGCTGGCGGCGCTCGGCCGCGAACGGATCCGCGGCTGCTACCGGCAGCGCTCGTTCCTGGAGGCGGGGATCGTGCTGCCGGGCAGCTCCGACTGCCCGGTGGTCGAGGGCGCGCCGCTGCTCGGCATCCACGACCTGGTCAACCAGACGACCGCGGCCGGGGTGCCGTTCAACCCGGACGAGGCGCTGACGGTGGAGCAGGCGCTGCGGGCGTACACGACGGGTTCGGCGTACGCGGTGCGCGAGGAAGGCCGCAAGGGCACACTGGCCCGCGGCATGTTGGCGGACTTCGCGGTGCTCTCCGACGACCTGCTCGCGACCGATCCCGGGAGGATCGGGGACATCGTGGTGATCGCCACGGTCGTGGGCGGCCGGCTGGTGCATGACCTGCGGTGACGGCGGTAGTGTCGGACCCGGCCTGGGCGGCGAACCTGGAGGATCTACGCGAATGGGGCTGGACATCGTCAGTCGGCCGTCCGACTCGCCGTACATCGACCGGGTCTGGCGCAGCCGCAGTGACGACGTCAGCCGGATGACGGCGGTGGCGGCGGCGAGCTGGGACCTGGTCTTCTGGGAACGACACGGCGAGGTCAGCGCGGCCGTCGTCGGCCCGGAGACCGCGGCGAGCCCGGCTCCGGTGCCGGAGGAGGCCACGTTCTTCGGCATCACGTTCGCGCTCGGCACGAGCATGCCGCATCTTCCGGCCGGTCGGCTGGTCAACTCCGCGGCGGAGCTCGCCGGCACCACGCGCCGGTCGTTCCAGCTGAAGGGGTCGGCGTGGCACCTGCCCGGTTACGACGACGCCGAGGCGTTCGTACGGCGGCTGGTGCGTGAGGAGATCCTGGTCCGCGACCCGCTGGTGGCGGCGGTGCACCGCGCGGGGCCGCCGGAGGTGTCGCGAGTGTCGGAGCGCACCGTGCAGCGGCGCTTCCTGGCGGCGACCGGGCTCACGCGTGGCGCGGCCCGGCGGATCGACCGGGCCAGGCGAGCGGCGGTGCTGATTCAGGCGGGCGTGCCGGCCCACGACGTGGTGCACCGGCTCGGGTACTTCGACCAGCCCCATCTGGCCCGCTCGCTGACCCGTTTCGTCGGCCGTACGGCGACGGAGCTGAGCCGCGGCGAGGGGTTCACGGCCGAGCCGCTGTCTCTCCTGTACGCGACCTGAGCTCTGCGGGTACGCAGCGGAGCCCTCCGAGCTCGGCTGCCGTACGCGACCCGACTCCCGGTCGGACAGACGGAAGGCCGCCTTCCCGCGGGCGAAGCGGGGAGGCGGCCTTCCGGGCCCCGTGGTCTAGGCGGTCGTCGTGGCGACCTCCTGCTTGGGCGCCGGCCCCGTCCCCGGCTCCGTGATGTCGAGGCTGTCGCGGAGCCGGGCGGGCTTGAGGAAGATCGCGGCGATGAGCCCGACGACGGCGATGGCCGCCGAGACGAGGAAGATGCGCCCCGTGGCGTCCCCGTACGCGGCGCGGACGATCTCCCTGACGGGCTCGGGCAGGGCCGCGATGTTCAGGCTGCCGCCGGCCGCCGCGCCGCCCCCCGCGACCGGGATGCCGGCCTTGGCCAGGCCCTCGGTGATGTTGGTCGCGACCTGGCCGGCCAGGATGGCGCCGAGCACCGAGACGCCGATGGTGCCGCCGAGCGAGCGGAAGAAGGTGACCGCGCCGCTGGCCGCGCCGATCTCGCGCAGCGGGACCGTGTTCTGGATGACCAGGACGAGGTTCTGCATGGACATGCCGACGCCGACGCCCACGGCGAGCATGTACGCCGAGACCAGCACGAGCGGCGTCTGGTGGTCGAGGGTGGCCAGACCGGCGAAGCCCGCCAGCAGGACGATCAGACCGGCCAGGATGTACGGCTTCGTCTTGCCGCTCTTGGAGACCATCCGGCCGCTGATGGTCGAGGAGAACAGCACGCCGACCATCATGGGGATCGTCAGCAGGCCGGCGGCGGTGGGCCCGTACCCGCGGCCGATCTGGAAGTACTGACCGAGGAAGACCGAGCCGCCGAACATGGCCATGCCGACCGCGAGGCTGGCCAGGATGGCCAGCGCGGGGGTGCGGCGCCGGATGACGTGCAGCGGCACGACCGGCTCCTTGACCACGGACTCGACGAAGACGGCCGCGACCAGCAGCAGCACACCGCCGCCCGCCATCGCCGCGGTCTGCCAGGACAGCCAGTCGAAGGAGCCGCCGACGAACGTGACCCAGATGAGCAGCACGCTGACGCCCAGGGCGATGAGGGTCGCGCCCCAGTAGTCGATGCTCACGTCGGAGCGGCGCACGGTCGGCATGTTCAGGGTCTTGGCCAGCATCGCGAAGGCGGCGACGGTGAACGGCACGGCGATGAAGAAGCACCAGCGCCAGCCGAGCCAGGAGGTGTCGGCGATGAGACCGCCGATCAGCGGCCCGCCGACCGTGGCCACGGCCATGACGGCGCCGAGGTAACCGTTGTAGCGGCCGCGTTCCTTGGGCGAGATCATGGCGGCGATCACGACCTGGGTGAGGATCTGCAGCGCGCCCATGCCCAGGCCCTGGATGGCTCTGAAGGCGATGAGCTGGCCGGTGTTCTGGGCGAAGCCGCAGGCCAGCGAGCTGACCATGAAGATGACGATGGCGATCTGGAGCAGCAGCTTCTTGTTGAACAGGTCGGCGAGCTTGCCCCAGATGGGCGTTGAGGCGGTCGAGGCCAGCAGGGATGCGGTGACGACCCAGGTGTACTGCGACTGGCTGCCCTCCAGGGCGCCGATGATCTGCGGGAGCGCGACCGAGACGATGGTGGCGCTGATCATGGCGACGAACAGGACGAGCAGCAGGCCGCTGAGGGCTTCGAGGATCTGGCGGTGGGTCATCGGCTCCGCCGCCGCGGACGGCGCCGCCGGCTGGGCACTCACACGCAACCTCCGATCAAGGGGGAAAGGGATGCAACCTGGACACCTTACATGCCCATGCGGCAACTTTGCGCATTGAGCATTTATTCCCCTTGGGTAAGCTTGGACACATCATGGGCAGGACAGCGGGGCTGCGCGAGCGCAAGAAGGCCGCGACCAGACAGGCGGTGCACGAGGCCGCGCTGCGGCTCACCGTCGAGCACGGCCTCGACCACGTCACCGTCGAGGCCATCGCCGACGCCGCCAACATCTCCCGCCGTACGTTCTCCAACTACTTCGACGGCAAGGAGGACGCGCTGCTGTACGGCGAGTCGCAGCGCCTCGGCACGCTGGTCCGGCTGGTACGCGAGCAGCCGCCCGACCGGTCCGCCTGGCGGGCGCTGCGCGGCGCGCTGGACAGCCTGCACGAGGAGAGCGGCGTCGCCGACCGCGCGCAGCACGTGCGCACCCGGCTGGCCATGAACCACCCCACGCTGCTGGCCCGGCAACTGGCCTACCGGATCCGGCTGGAGCGGGAGCTCAGCGCGGCGGTGGCCGAGCGGGAGCAGGCGGGCGACGCGGGGCCCGAGCTGCTCACCGCCGCGTTCCTGACCGCGCTGCGGGTCGCGGGGCAGTGGTGGTGCGCTGAGCGGGAGACCCGGTCGTTGCACCAGCTGAGCGTCCTCGCCCTGGACCAGATCGCCCGGTCGTTCACCTGACCCCTGCCCCTGGCCCCCGGCCCCTGATCTCGCCGAGCCGAGCCAGGCCGGACCGAACCGAACCGAACCGAACCGAGCCAGGCCGGACCGGCGGGGGGGCGGATCGGCGGGGGGCGGAGGGCGGCTCTAGCGGGACGGCAAGGTGGTCAGGGTCTTTCTGCCGTCCGTCACGGTGATCCGGAAGTCGTCGGCGCCGGAGGCCAGGGCGAGTTCGTCGTCACCGTCGCCGTCGTAGTCGCCCGTCGCCAGCGGCCTGGATCCGGTCGTCGCGGCGAACCGCCCGCCCTTACGCAGGCCCCCGGTGGCGCCCCAGAAGGTCAGGATCGGCCGGGACCCGCCACCCCAGGCGAGGTCGTCGCGGTCGTCGCCGTCGAAGTCGCCTGCCACCGCCGGGCCCGCGGTGCCCCTGAACGTGCCGGTGCGTCCGTCGCCGTAATAGACGGTCAGGGTTTCCGCGACGGAGGACGGCTCGTTCTCGTAACCGGGCTCGTCGTTGCGGCTGCCGTCGTCGCCGACGGCCACGTCTCTTGAGCCGTCGCCGTCGAAGTCGCCGAACGCGGCCGACATCCCCTTGTTGAGCCTGCGACCCTGCTTGGCCGGCCCGCCGGGGCCAGGGGTGAGCAGCCAGCCGGAGGTCTGCTCGCCGTCGTCGGGCTCGTACACGACCAGGGCGGTGGCGTGGCCCGGGCCGATCCGGTCCACGCTCATCCGCCAGAACTCCGAGCCGGTCGGGGACGGCTGCACGCTCCGCCTGCGCGGGGCGCCGTCGCGGGCGAACGGGCCGTACAGGACAGCCAGGTTCGTGTCGGAGCCGCCGGGCGCGGGCGGGCTGGACATGGCCACGTCGGCGGCGCCGTCACCGTCGAAGTCGCCGGCGACGGCGCGGTAGTCGCCCAGGTCGCTGGCCACGAGGATCGGCACCGGGGTCGGCGCCGCCGTGGCCGCCACGCCGCGCGGCCCGCCCCAGAAGATGTGCGGGCCCATCCGGCGCTCGCTCTCGACGCCGCCCGGCCGGCCGTAGGCGAGGACGTCGCCGAAACCGTCGCCGTCGAGGTCGGCCCTGATGCCGTCGTCGATCAGCCAGGGGTAGAACGTCTCGGACGTGATGAGCGTGCGCCTGCGGGGGTCGAGGCCCTGGGGCGAGCCGTGGACGATGGACAGGTAGCGCCGGTCCTCGCGCGGCAGGTCGATCTGGACGACCAGGTCGGCGCGGCCGTCACCGTCGACGTCGTCGGCGCGCCGCGCACCCGGTGAGGTGGGCGGCGCGGACGTCGCCGGGGTCGCGGGCTCCGCAGTGGCCGGCGGGCGCGGCGTCGTCCCGGGACCGCAGGCGGTGACCAGCAGGGCCAGCACCGGCCAGATCATCACCTTACGCGGCACAGGAACAGCCTAGCCGCCGCCCCGCCGCGTGCGCGGGTACGCGGCGGAGCGGTGGGTCACCAGTCGCCGCGATGGAGCTGGCCGCGGACCGCGCCGTCGGGGAACGCGGCGGTGTGCAGGTTCGCGTACCAGTTCTTCGGGTTGTTCCAGATGCGGCGCGAGGTCGCGTGGTCGGTCTTCACGCTGCCGGCGATGCCGTTGACGCTGGGCGGCAGGCCCTTGTCGGCGGCGAAGAAGGGCACCACCACCGGCCCGTTCTTGCCCTTGGGAGCCCGGTGGATGTGCGCGCCGACCGGCGCCCCGATCCGCTTCCATGCGGAGGCGAACCACACCCGGTCGCCCTCCGGCTGCACCAGCCAGCCGGCGCGGCCGTTGTGATCGCCGACCTTCATGCCGGGCGCGGGCACCTCCTGCCGGCCGTTGGCCTGCGTGGTGAGCGTCTTGCCGAAGCCGTGCGACAGCACGGACTCCAGCTCGACCGGGCGGATCCGGTACAGCTGGGCGCGTACGGCCCCGCCGGCGAACTCGGCGTTGTGCAGGTTGGCGTACCAGTTGCGCGGGTTGTTGAGGATGCGCGCCAGCAGGTTGCCGTCCTTGACGAGGACCGTGCCCTTGACGGCGTGCAGGGAGGAGGGCAGCGCCTGGCCGATGAACGGGATTCTGACGTCGCCGTTCTCACCGGCCTGGCCCCGGTGGATGTGGAACCCGCTGGGGGCGGACACCTTGTTCCAGCGGACGGCGTAGTCGACCCGGTGACCGTGGATCCGGAACACGGCGAGTGCGCTGCCGTCCGGGTCGCCGACCTTGGTCCCCTGGGCGGGCACCTCGTTGTCGCCGTCGAGCGAGGCGGCCAGGTAGATGGGGGTGATGGCCTGCGCGGACACGGGGCTGAGCGCGGTCGCGATCAGTGCCGTGGCGGCGGTCAGGCCGGGAAGGACGAGGGTGCGCTTGGTCATGGTTACCCTTTCGGTGCTCTCTGGGCCTGGTACGGCTGCCCGGCTCGCCGGGTTCAACCGCCCCCAGTGACCGGGGCGGCTTCCCGGAGCGCCCGAAGGGGTGACGCGTGCCGTCCATCAGGGCCGGAAGGGGGCTAGGCGGCGCCGCGGCGGGCAGGGATCCGCGGTATGAACGTCCCGCTCGTGCTGGCCGTCGTCGCGCTCTTCGCCGGCGTCGTCGTGGCCCTCAGTCAGAAGGCGTGGCCCGTGGCCCTGCTGTGCGCCGCGCTGATCCTGGCGGCCCTGTCCGACGCCGGGGTGATCGCCGGTTGAACGCCATCGGCCCGAGATCATTGACGGCCTCTGTAAACGATATCTATGGTTTGCCCGGGTTGATCATTCTTTGAATCCGGAGCGTTCGCATGCGGGTGGTTGCTGGCTTAGTCGTTGCTGCCTTGGTCGCCGGTCTGGCGCCTGCCGCGCCGTCTCGGGAGGGCGCCACCGCGAACGCGGTCCCGGTCGCCGCCCAGACCCGGACCCAGGCCAAGGAACCCGCCGTCCCCCGGCAAACCGCCCGGCAAACCGCCCGGCAAAGCAGCGCCGCGCAGAGCACCGCCGCGCAGAGCACCGCCGCGCAGAGCACCGCCGCGCAGAGCAGCGACGTACGGTACGCGCACGACGCCAACGGCCGCGTGACCGGCGTCTTCGCCCAGCCGGGCGACGGTTCGAAGATCAGCCACGACGCCGCGGGCAACATCACGGAGATCCGCGACCTGCCCGCCGGCACGCTGGCGGTGGCCCAGGTCTCCCCGCCCAGCGCCAGGACGGGCACGGCCGTGACGATCTACGGCACCGCGTTCGGCACGGACAAGTCGGCCGTGACCGTCTCCTTCGGCGGCGCCACCGCCGCCCCCACGGAAGTCACCGACCACACCGTCACCGTGACGGTCCCCGACGGCGCCGCCTCGGGCGACGTGACCGTGACGGCCGGCGGCAGGTCGGCCACCTGGAAGGGCTTCAAGCTCACCGGATCCCGGCCCAAGCCCTCGATCTCCCTGACCGGCGTCAAGGTCGCCGACGCGGGGACCGAGCTCACCGTGCCCGGCGGCGGCTTCGACACCGACAGGACGCGCAACGTCACCTCGCTCAACGGCTCGAAGGTCCAGGTGACCCGGGCGGAGGCGGGTGAGCTGCGGGTCAAGCTACCGCCGGGCCCCGCCTTCGGGCATGTGAAGGTGGTCAATCCGGGCGGCAGCGCGGTCTCCGCCGGTGACGTGGTCGTGCCGCCGGCGCCGTACCTGGCCGCCAACATCGGCACCGGCGGCGCCGTACGCCTGGCCCAGAACACCCTCACCTCGGTCCAGATCGGCGCGGCGCAGCAGATCGCGCTGGCGTTGTTCGACGTCGAGGCCGGCCAGCGCGCCCTGATCTACACCTCGGGGAAGACCTTCTCCGGCTGCCTGCCCCTCACGGTGTACGCCCCCGACGGGAGCAGCCTGCAGACCCAGAGCGTCTGCTCGGCCACCTGGGAATGGGAGCTGCCGCCTGGCGCGAAGCCCGGGACCTACGCCGTGCTGCTCGACCCGCAGGACGACCAGACCGGCAAGGTCGACGTCCTCGTCTCCTCCGTCGTCGACGCCACGACGGAGCTCGACCTGGACGGGGAGCCGAAGTCCCTCACCACGACCCTCCCCGGCCAGCAGGCCGCGTTCACCTTCACCGGGGCGGCCGGGCAGCGGGTCTTCACCAAGCTCGGCATGCCGGCGGGCACGAAGGCGTGCGACGTGACGGCCAGCGTGCGCGCTCCCGACGGCACCGACCTGGTCAAGGACACGTGCGTGTACGCGGCCGAGTCCTTCCTCGACACCGTCGCGCTGCCGGCCGCCGGCACGTACCGTGTGGTCGTCGATCCCAAGGGCGTGATCGCCGGCACGTACCAGGCGGCGGTGGTCGGTGTGCCCGCCGACGCGGCCGTGACGACGTCGCCGGACGCCGCGCCGGCCGAGGTGGCGATCGTCAAACCCGGCCAGAACGGGACGGTGACCTTCACCGGCGCGGCGGGCCAGCGGGTCTTCACCCGGCTCACCGTCCCGGCGGACGCGCCCGTCTGCGCGCTGGACGTGCGCCTGGCCGCGCCGGACGGCGCCGAGCTGAGCAGGAGCACCTGTCTCTACGAGGAGACCGAGTACGTCGACACGATCACCCTGCCCGCCGGCGGCGCCTACACCTACAAGATCAACCCCAAGGACGCCTGGACGGGCACACCGACGCTCCAGGTGCTCACCGTGCCCGCCGACGTGACCGTGCCCACCACCCCGGACGCGGCCCCGGCCTCAGTCGCGATCACCAAGCCGGGCCAGGGCGCGGCGGTGACCTTCACCGGCACGGCGGGGCAGCGGATCTTCGCCAAGGTGGCCGTCCCGGCGGGCGCGCCCTCCTGCGCGCTGGCCGTACGGCTGCTCGGGCCCGACGACGCCGAGCTGGCCAGGGACACCTGCGTCCACCAGGCGAACGAGTACATCGACACGATCACGCTGCCCGCCGACGGCGCCTACCGGTTCACCGTCGACCCGAAGGACGCCTGGACGGGCACACCGACGCTGCAGGTGCTCAACGTGCCCGCCGACGTCGTCGTGCCCACCACACCGGACGCGGCCCCGGCCGCGGTCGCGATCACCAAGCCCGGCCAGGGCGCGGCGGTGACCTTCACCGGCACGACGGGGCAGCGGATCTTCGCCAAGCTGACCGTCCCGCCGGGCGCCGCCGCGTGCGCCCTGGACGTGCGCCTGCTCAAGCCCGACGGCACCGAGCTGGCCAAGGACACCTGCGTCTACCAGCCGAACGAGTACATCGACACGATCACGCTGCCCGCCGACGGCGCCTACCGGTTCACCATCGACCCGAAGGACGCCTGGACGGGCACGCTGACGTTCGACCTGACCGGTGTGCCCGCCGACGTGACCGTGCCCAGCTCGCCGGGCGCCACGCCCGTCGCCGTGCCGATCGCGAAGCCGGGCCAGGCGGGGGCGGTGACGTTCACCGGCGCGGCCGGGCAGCGGGTCTTCGTCGGCCTGGCCGTCCCGTCCGGCGCCCCTGCGTGCGCCCTGGACGTGCGCCTGCTCAAGCCCGACGGCGCCGAACTGGCCAAGGACACCTGCGTCTACCAGCCGAACGAGTACATCGACACGTTGGAGCTGCCCGCCGCGGGGGCCTACCGGCTGGTCTTCGACCCGAAGGACGCCTGGACCGGCACGATCACGGTGACCCTGGTGGACGTGCCCGCCGACGCGCAGAAGGCGGCGACCGTCGGCGGGGCGGACGTCACGGTCACCACCACCAAGGCGGGGCAGAACGCGGCGGTCACCTTCACCGGCACGGCCGGGCAGAGCGTCAAGGTCACCCTGGTGGACGAGACGTACGCGAGCTGTCTCACCACGGAGCTGTGGCCGCCCACCGGCGCGCGCCTGTGGAACTCGTGCATGTCCAAGAACGGCAACCGCACCGCCACTCTGACGGTCGCCGGCACCTACACCATGAAGCTCAGCCCGAAGGACGCCGAGACCGGCTCCGTCACCGTCCGCGTCGCGACCGCGACCGCCGCCAAAGCCGCCACAACGGGCACGAAGACCACGACGACGGCGCTGCCCAAGGGGGTCGAGCGCGGCGCGCCCCTCGCCGTGTTCACCGTGAAGAAGGCCGAGGAGGCGAGCCTCACCGGTGTGGTGAGGACCACCGCGGGCCTGCCGCTGCCCGGGGTCACCCTGCGCGCCGACGGCCGCGCGGCCCGTACGGACGCCAAGGGCGCCTTCCGCCTCACGGACCTGCGAGCAGGCGTGCGCCGCCTGCGCATCGACGGCCGGAGCGCCTCGACGGGCAAGCTCACCTACGGCGTGTTCGACGTGCAGGTGCCGCTCAAGGCGGGCGCGAACGAGCTGTTCTACACGCCGTACCTGCCCGCCCTGGACACCGACTACGAGGTCGAGATCCCCTCGCCGACCACCGAGGAGGTCGTCCTCACCAACCCGGCCGTGCCCGGCCTGGAGATCCGCATCCCGGCGGGCGTGACGATCGAGGACGCCGACGGCAAGCCGGCGCGGCGCGTCGGCGTCACGCCGATCCCCGTGGACCGCACGCCGATCCCCATGCCGGACGGCGTGCGCGTGCCCGTCTACTACACCGTCCAGCCCGCGGGCGGCCGGCTGGTGGGCGGGACCGCCCGGATCACCTACCCGAACTACCTGAAGCTCTCCGCGGGGCAACGGGTCAACTTCTGGCACTACGACAAGAGCGGCGGGGGCTGGGAGATCTTCGGCGCGGGCAAGGTGGACCCGGCCGCCCGCCAGGTCGTCCCCGACGCGGACACGGCGGTCTCCGACTTCGACGGCGCGATGATCAACGTGCCGGGCAACCAGGAGCCGGCGTGGAGCTGGCTGCTGAAGTTCCTGAACGCCGCGGGCGACCCCGTCGACCTCGGCAGCGGGCTGTTCGCTCTGAGCCAGACCGACCTCATGGTGGACGACGTCCTGCCGCTGACCGTCAACCGCGGCTACAACCCGGGCGACACCCGCAAACGCTCCATGGGCATCGGAAGCAACGACCTGTACAACATGTACCTGTCGTCGCGGCGGCAGTACCAGGAGGCCGACCTCAACTTCCCCGACGGGTCCCAGGTGCACTACGCGCGGGTCTCGCCCGGCACCGGCTTCTGCGACGCCGTCTTCGAGGCGCGCGACACCTCGCCGGAGTTCACCGGGTCCCGCTTCCACTACGTGGGCGTGTGCAACCGGGGCGGCTGGCACCTCAGGCTGCGCAACGGCATGACGTACGTGTTCGGCGACGAGGCGCCGCTGCAGGAGATCCGCGACGCGCAGGGCAACACGGTCAAGATCCTGCGCAAGTACCAGAACTCCTTCGGCAGCTACCTCGGCCCGATCACGGAGGTCCGCTCTCCGAACGGCTTCTGGCTCAGCTACACCCATGACGCCTCCGACCGGGTCACGAAGGTGGAGGACAACGCGGGCCGTTCGGTGACGTACGGCTACGACGGCGACCGGCTCAGGACCGTGACCGGGCCGACCGGCCAGGCCACCACTTACGGCTACGACGCCGCGGGCCGGATGACCACCATCACCGATGCCCGCGGCCGCACCTACCTGACCAACGTCTACGACGCCGACGGCCGGGTCGCCACCCAGACGATCCTGGGCCAGGGCACCTACACCTTCGGCTACACCCTCGACGGCAAGCGTGTCACCGCCGCCCAGGTCACCGAGCCGGACGGCGCCGTACGCAGGACCACCTACGACGCCCTCGGTTACCTGGCCACCGACACGCAGGCGGCGGGCACCGGCCGCGAGCACACCATCAGGATCACCAGGGACGCGGCCAGCGGCCTGCCCGCGACGATCGACGACGGCCTCGGCCGCACCACGACGATCTCCTACGACGGCGCGGGCAACCCGGTGGAGCTGAAGGGCTCCGCGGGGTCGGCGACCGTGACCGGCCGCGCGACGTACCAGGGCACGCCGTACGGCAGGCCGGACACGCTGACCGATCCCACGGGAGCCGTCACCCGGTTCGCGTACGACGAACGCGGCAACCCGGAGCGGATCACCGACGCGACCTGGAGGACCACCTACGACTCCCAGGGGCACCCGCGCACCCAGACCTCCCCGCAGGGACGTGTCACCACATATGACTACATAGACGGCGCGCTGAGCGCGGTGACCGATCCTGAGGGGCGTAAGACCCGCTTCATCCGGGACGCGGCCAACCGCGTGGTCGAGACGATCGCCCCCGACGGGACCTCGACCACCCGGGCCTACGACGACGCCGACCAGCTCCGGTCGGTCACCGACGCGGCCGGCGACGAGACGACCTTCGGCTACGACGAGAACGGCAACATCACCTCGGTCGAGGACGCCCGCGGGAAGATCACCTCCTACCGGTACGACGACGCCGACCGGCTGCTCGAACGCACCGACCCGCTCGGCGCCAAGGACACCTTCACCTACGACGGCATGAACCGCCTGTCCACCGTCACCGACCGGCGGGGCAAGGTCACCGAGTACCGCTACGACGAGCTCGGCCGGGCGACCTTCATCGGCTTCGGCAGGAACGGCCAGAGCTTCGAGTCGACGCAGAGCGCCTCGTACGACGACCGGGGCCGCGTCCGCGAGCTGGTCGACAGCACCCCGGGCGCCGGCAAGATCACCTACGGCTACGACGACCTCGACCACCTCACCTCCGAGACCAGCGCGGCCGGGACCGTCGGCTACACCTACGACGCGGCCGGGCGACTGAAGTCGATGAGCGCCTCGGGGCAGCCGGCGGTCGGCTACGACTACTTCCCCGACGGCCTGCTCAAGTCGGTCACCCAGGGCTCGACCAGCGTCTTGTACGGCTACGACGGCGACGCGCGGCTGAGCTCCAAGTCGCTGCCCGGCGGGATCACCGCCGCCTACGGCTACGACGACTCGGGCCTGCTGACCTCGATCGGCTACAAGCGGGGCACGACCGGCGCCGGCGAGGTGGCCTACGACTACGACGCGCTCGGGCGCCGTACCCGGATGCACGGCTCCCTCGTCCGCGCCCAGCTCCCCGCACCGGCGACCGGCCTCGTCCACGACGACGCCAACCGGCTGACCGGCAACGCCGGCCGGACCCTCGCCTACGACGCGGCCGGGAACCTGACCTCCGACGGCGTCTTCACCTACACCTGGAACGCCCGCGGCGAGCTCGTCTCGGTGTCGGACGGCAGCGTCACCACGACCCTCGGCTACGACCCGGCGGGCCGCCGAGTCGGCAGCACCACGGGCGCGCTGAGCACCCGCTTCCGCTTCGACGGCGACGCCCTGATCGGGCAGAGCGGGCCGGGCGGCGCGGAGACCTCCTTCCTCAACGGTTTCGGCCAGGACGAGGCCCTGGCCAGGATCGGCGGCGACGGCCAGGTGCAGGGCCTGCTGCCGGACGCGCTCGGCTCCACGCTGGCGCTGACCGACGGCTCCGGGCAGATCACCACCACCTACGGGTACGACCTGTTCGGCGCCACCACGTCCTCGGCCGCCGACGACCCCAACACCGTGCGCTGGACCGGCCGCGTCTCCGGCGCGCCGATCCCCGCCGGGCTGCAGGACAACAGGACCCGCCTCTACTCCCCGTCGCTGCGCCGCTTCATCTCCGAGGACACGATCGGCTTCGGCGGCGGCTACAACCTGTACGAGTACGGGCTGGGGAACCCGGTCGACTACTCCGACCCGGACGGCACGATCCCACCGCAACTGGTCGCGGCGGTGGGCGCGTGCGTCGGCAACGGCCTGATCAACACCGTCGCCGGATCGCTGCTCGGCCGCAAGCACTCCTTCGGCGACTACGCCAGGGGCTTCGGCAAGGGCTGCCTGGAAGGGGCGCTGGGCTCGATCACGTTCGGCGGCACCAAGTTCGCCCGCCTCGGCAAGTTCGGCGACGAGGCGGTGGAGAGCGTCGGCAAGACCTGCCGGCTGACCAGCAGCTTCGTACCGGGCACCCAGGTACGGATGGCCGACGGGAGCACGAAGCCGATCGAGGAGGTCGCGGCCGGCGACCGGGTGCTCGCCACCGACCCGGAGACCGGGCGGACGACCTCACAGACGGTCGTGGCCACCATGACCAGCCAGGGCGCCAAGGACCTGGTCAAGGTGGGCGTCGCGGGCGGGGTGCTGGTCGCCACCGGCAACCACCCGTTCTGGGTGCCCGCGCTGAAGACCTGGCTGGCCGCCGCCGAGCTGCGGCCGGGCATGTGGCTGCGGACGTCGGCGGGGACCCACGTCCAGGTGACGGCCGTGGAGAGCGAGCGGCGCGAGAGCCAGCGCGTGCACAACCTCAGCGTGGGCGGGCCGCACACGTACCACGTGGTGCAGGGCGGGACCGACGTCCTCGTCCACAACAGCCCGCGGCCCAAGTACCCGTGCGGCTGGCTGTCGCCGTCGGAGTGGGCCAACTCCGTCAAGCGTGAGATTCGCGACAGGTACCGCGGCGACACCAGCTACGAGAGCGGGCGGCACGGCGAAGGGTTCAAGGCCGCCGCGCGGGAGCTCGAACGCTTCATCAGGGAGCACCCGGGTATGCTGCCGGAGATCGAGAGGGAACTGCGCGCCACCGCCAAGCGCTGGATGGCCAACGGCAGGTCCACCGGCCACTCCGGAGGATGGTGAGCACTTGCCCCCGGACACCCCGGACATCCCTGATGACGGCCCGCACGCGGACGCGGAGCCGCCTGCGGACACGGAGCCTCGCGCGGACGACACGGCCGCCTCGATCGCCGAGCTGATCGAGGCGGCGGAGGACGGGCCCGGGGTGCCCGAGCCGCTCGGGCGGCTGCTGCGTGAGAGCGAACGGCTGCTCAAGCGCTCCCCCGGCACGGCCGACGCCCACTACGTCCGCGGCTACGCCCTCTACCTGCTGGGCGCCCACCCGGAGGCCAGGGCCGCCTTCGAGCGGGCGGACCGGCTGCGGCCCGGTCACCAGTGGGCGCTGTTCCACCTCGTCGTGCTCGCCTACCGCGACGGCGACCACGGTGCGGTGCTCGGCGCCTTCTCCCGGCTGGAGCGCGCCTACTTCGAGGACGACGACAAGCTGTGGCGCTATCTGGTGGCCTGGGAGTACGCGCTGTGCTCGGCCGCGGAGCTGGGGCTGGACGAGCACGTCGCCGCCCGCCTGCCCGAGCTGGTCACCGAGTACACCGACCGCCAGGACGACCCCGAGGAGATCCTGGAACGCCCGGCCAGGCTGCTCAGGCTCTACCGCGAACACCCCGAGGGGCCGCTGCGCGACCTGCTGCGCGAGCAACTCGCCCGGCTGGTGCCCGGCGGCTGGATCCGCCCGGACGAGCTCTGAGGCCGGCCCCGCGACGATCAGCCCGGGATCAGCCCGGGATCAGCCCAGCAGCGTGTCACCCCAGTACCCGCCGGGGGACACACCGGGCGGGCACGCCCATAGTCCCGACCCGACGTGCCGGATGTAGGCCGAGAGCCGGTCACCTGTGGCCAGCCTGCGCTGCATGGGCACGAACTGGCGGCGCGGGTCGCGCTGGTAGGCCAGGAAGAACAGGCCCGCGTCGATGCGGCCCTGACTGTCGCTGCCGTCCACGAAGGAGTAGCCGCGCCGCATCAGCCGTACGCCGCCGTTGGCGGTCGGGTGGGCCATGCGCACGTGGGAGTCGGCGGGCAGCGCGGCCGGGTCGAACCTGTCGCGCTCGCCCTTGCCGCCGAGCGGGGCACCCTCGGTCTTCGTCCGGCCGATCGTGGCCTCCTGGTCCTGCCGGGTGACCTGGTCCCACGCCTCCAGGTGCATCCGGATCCGCCGCGCGACCAGGTAGCTGCCGCCCGTCATCCACGCGGGCCCGTCGGCGGCGGCCACCCAGACGTGCTCGTCGAGCGCGGCGCGGTCGTCGTACGGGATGTTGCCCGTGCCGTCCTTGAAGCCCATGAGGTTGCGCGGCGTGAGCTCGGCGGGTGTGGTGGAGGAGGTCTTGCCGTAGCCGAGCTGCGACCAGCGCACGCTCACCCGGCCCAGCCCGATGCGGGCCAGCGTGCGGACGGCGTGCACCGCGACCTGCGGGTCGTCGGCGCACGCCTGGACGGCGAGGTCGCCGCCGCCGCGCGCAGGATCCAGCTTCTCGCCGGGGAACGCGGGTAAGTCGGCCAGCGCCGGAGGCCGGGCGGCGGCCAGGCCGAAGCGGTCCTCGCCCGCCCGCGCGAACAGCGTGGGCCCGAACCCGACGGTCAGCGTCAGGCGGGAGGCGGGCAGGTCGAGGGCCTCGCCGGAGTCGTCGGCGGCGCTGACCCGGCCCGCCGTCATCGCCTCGGCGGCCCGCGTCCAGGAGACCAGGAGCGCGACCAGCTCCTCACGCGTGCTCACGGCCACGTCGAACGCGGCGAAGTGCAGCCGGTCCTGCACGGGTGTCGCGATGCCCGCCTGGTGCGGCCCGTGGAAGGCGACGGCCTGGGGCGGCGCCGCGCTCGCGGCCGGTTCGGGCTCGGGCTCGCCCAGCAGGAAGGCGCCCGCCGTCGCCACCGCCCCGGCCGCCACACCCGCGCCGGAGGCGGTCAGCAGCCCCCGTCTGCTCACGCTCCCCACCGCGGCTCCCTTCGAAAGCTCTTGACCCTATCCTGCCGCCGGGCCGGACCTCGCCGGGCCGGATTTCGTGATCGACGTCGGATCGGGCCCGACGTACGATGACGTGATCGTCGCGGCTGCGAGGAGGATCGATGAGTCCCGTAAGACCAGTCATGCGCACCACTTTCGCCCTGCTCACGGCCCTGGCCGTCACCCTCTCCCCCGGTACCGCCGCCGCTCACGGGCAGCCGGGCGCCCCCGGGCTGACGATCAAGGAGAGCCGGTTCCAGGTCAAGGCGGTCGGCCCCGGCTTCGTGCTGAGGCTCACCCCGCGCGGCCTCGACGTACGGGTGGACGAGGACAGGTTCGGCGACCCCGCCACCGGCAACCCGATCGTGCGGCAGACGATCGACCTCACCGGGCTCACGCTGCGCCCGTTCGAATGCCGCAACGGCACGTACACGATCAGGACCGGCACCTTCAAGCGCACCTGGCGGGTCTCGCAGACCGCCGTGCGGCCGCTGCCCTACCCGCCCGGGTTCGCCGCCGGCGCGCCGGGCATCTTCACCCCGTTCCTGGGCGAGCTGGACGGCACGGCGACCGACGCCGACGGCGCCACGGTGCGGTTCCTGATCTCCGACCTGGTGCAGGAGGTGCTGACCCCCGGCTCGTTCGCCGCCACCGCGCCGATCCACGGGTTCTTCGTGGACGAGCGGGGCCGGGTGCGCGACCGCATCTCGCTCGTCGGCCGCTTCAACTCGGGCGCGGACGGCCGGAACGCGGTCTACGGGATCGAGGACCGGGGCACCTGCCGCCAGCTCGCCGACCTGCCCTACGGGCCGGGCAGCGAGGGCGCCGTGGTGACGGGACCGCTCTTCGTGCTGCCGTTCAGCGCGCCGGTCACCGTGCCGAGGCACTGATCGCGACCCCGGCATGGCGGATTTGGCAAGGGTAGCCTAACCTTATCCCCATGACCGAGGAGATCTCTCTCCGCGGCGCGGAGCTATCCCTCAGTTACCACGGCACCACCGTGGTCGAGGACGGCCGTATCACCTTGCGGCCCGGCCACGTGACCGCCCTGGTGGGCCCGAACGGCAGCGGCAAGTCCACGCTGCTGCGCGCGCTCGCCAGACTGCACCGCCCCGACGGCGGCACCGTGACGCTGGCCGACGGCACGAGCACGCTCGGCCTGCCGGCCCGCGACTTCGCCCGGCGGGTGACGCTGCTCGCGCAGAGCCGCCCCACGCCGGGCGGGGTCCAGGTGCGCGACGTCGTCGGGTACGGCCGCCACCCGTACCGGCGCCGCTGGAAGGCCGGTGACCCCGACGGCGCCGCCGCCGTCGCCAGGGCGATGGAGCTGACCGGCGTCACCGCCATGGCGGAGCGGCCCGTGGACGAGCTCTCGGGAGGCGAGCTGCAGCGCGTGTGGCTGGCCACGTGCCTGGCCCAGGACACCGGCGTCCTGCTGCTCGACGAGCCGACCACGTTCCTCGACCTGCGTTACCAGGTGGAGCTGCTCGAACTGATCCGCGACCTGGCCGACGAGCACGGCGTGGCGATCGGCGTCGTCCTGCACGACCTCAACCAGGCCGCCGAGATCGCCGACCATGTCGTCCTGCTGCACCAGGGGCGCGTCCGCGCGGACGGGCCGCCCGCCCTGGTCCTCACCGAGGACCTGCTCACCGACGCCTACGGCATCCGCATCGAGGTCAGCGCCGACCCGGTCACCGGAACCGTCATCACCCGGCCGATCGGCCGGCACAACACCGGCGGACGCCAGGATGCCGGCGTCTCCGCCACGACATGACAGGAAGCACCATGCGCAGAGCCTTGACGGCTGCCCTGACGACCGCCGCCGCCATGGTCGTTCTCGCCGCGTGCGGCACGACCGAGGCCCCCGTACCCGAGCAGGCCGCCGCGAGTGGTACGCCTTCCGCCACCGCCGCTCCCGTGACCGTCACCGACAGCCGCGGCAAGCAGGTCACGCTCGACCGCCCGGCCACCCGGGTGGTCAGCCTGGAATGGGGCGAGACCGAGATGCTGGCCGGTCTCGGCGTCATGCCGGTCGGGGCGGCCGACGTGAAGGGCTACGCCACCTGGGACACCGCGGTCAAGCTCGACGCCTCGGTCAAGGACGTCGGCGACCGGCAGGAGCCCAGCGTCGACTCCATCAGCGCCCTGCAGCCCGACCTGGTGCTCATGGAGTCCGACGACGCCGGGCTGATCGAGCAGTTGGAGAAGTTCGTGCCGGTGCTGGTGGCCAAGGGCAGCGACGCCTCCGACAACCTCAAGCGCATGCGCGACGACCTCAACATGATCGCCACCGCCGTCGGCAAGACCGACGTGGCCACCAAGCAGCTCGCGGACTTCGACGCGGCCCTGGCCGCCGGCAAGCAGCAGATCGAGGCCGCGGGCGCGGGCGGCAAGTCGTTCGTCATGGCCGACGGCTGGAAGCAGGGCAGCACGATCTCCGTGCGCCTGTTCGGCAAGGGCGCGCTCGTCTCCGACGTGGCCGAGCAGCTCGGGCTCAAGAACGGCTGGACCGGCAAGGTCGACAAGGACTGGGGCCTCGGCACCACCGACGTCGAGGGCCTGAGCGTGCTCAAGGACCCCGACCTGCGCTTCTTCTACAACGCCTCCGACGGCGAGGACGTGTTCACCGACGGACTGCAGGACAACGCCATCTGGAAGTCGCTGCCGTTCGTCGAGAAGAAGCAGGTCGTCAAGCTGCCTGACGGCATCTGGACCTTCGGCGGGCCCCTGTCCTGCCGGCAGTTCGCCGACGAGCTGGTGAAGGCGTTCTCGGCTTGAGCACGGACGTCCTGACCCCGGCGGCGCCGCCCGACACCCCGCTGCGGCGGATCGGCGCCGCCGGGGTCGTCCTTCTCACCCTGGCGGCCACCGTGCTGGTGGCCGCCGTGCACGTGACGCAGGGCACCTCGTCGGTCGGCGCGCTCGACCTGCTGGCGCTGCCGTTCGGCGGCAGCGACGAGGCCGCCCGCGTGCTGCTCGCCTCCCGGCTGCCCCGGCTGCTGGCCGGCGTCTGCGTCGGGCTCGCGCTGGGCGTGGCGGGCTCGCTGCTGCAGACGATCGCCCGCAACGCGATGGCCTCGCCGGACACGCTGGCCGTCAGCGCGGGCGCGTACCTGGCCGTGGCCTCCGCCGCCGCGTTCGGGCTGGTGCTGCCGGTGCCGGTGTCCGGCGGGCTGGCCCTGTTCGGCGGGCTGGCCGCGGCGGCCCTGGTGCTGGCGCTGTCGGCGGGCGGGCGCAGCGGGACCACCCGGCTGATCCTGGCCGGCTCCGCCACCTCGCTGGCGCTCTCCTCGCTGACGAACCTGGTCATGATCCTCTTCCAGCAGGAGACGGTCGGGCTGTTCGCCTGGGGCAGCGGCTCGCTCGTGCAGAGCGACCTGAACGCCGTCACCCAGCTCGGCCCGGTGATCCTGGCTGCGCTGGCCGCCGCGATGCTGGCCGGGCCCCGGCTGGACATCCTCGGGCTGGGCGACGACACCGCCACCGTGCTCGGAGTGAACGTCCGGCGGCTGCGGCTCTGGCTGACCCTGCTGGCGGTGCTGCTGTCGGCGGCGGCGGTGACGATCGCCGGGCCGATCGGCTTCGTCGGGCTGTGCGCGCCGGTGATCGTCCGGCTGCTGCCCAGGTCCATCCCCGCCCTGCACAGGAACCGCACCATGCTCCCCCTGTCGGGGCTGGTGGGCGTGCTCATCGTGCTCGCCTCCGACATCCTGCTGCGTGCCGTGCTCGGCGCGCAGGCCGGCGTCGAGGTGCCGCCCGGCGTGGTCACCACGGTCATCGGCGCGATCGTCATGGTGTGGCTGGCCCGCCGTTACCGCGACGCGGGCCCCACCAGGCGGCCCCCGGCCGTGCGCACCGGCGCGGGCCGCTCGCGGACGGCGTTCCTCATCGTGGTGGGCGTCTGCGCGGCGCTGCTGGCGGGCGCGCTGGTCCTCGGCCTGCTGGGCGGGGACCGCTGGCTGCTCACCGGCGACGTCGCCAACTGGCTGCAGGCGCGCAGCGGGCGGGCGCTGACCTTCGTGCTCGACCAGCGCTGGCCGCGGGTGATGGCCGCCGCGCTGGAGGGCGCCGCGCTGGCCGTGGCCGGCGCGGCCGTGCAGGCCGTGTGCCGCAACCCGCTGGCCGAGCCGGGCGTGCTGGGCGTCACCGCCGGTGCCGGGGTCGGCGCGATCGGGCTGATCACGCTGGTGCCGATGGCCGGGATCTGGATGATGTCCCTGACCGCGGGCCTGGGCGCGCTGCTCGCCTTCGCCCTCGTGTACGGGCTGGCCTGGCGCGGCGGGCTGAGCTCCGACCGGCTGGTGCTGATCGGCCTGGCCGTGCAGGCCGCCTGCACGGCGATCACCATCCTGATCATCGTGCAGTCCGACCCGTGGAACACGGCCAAGGCCCTGACGTGGCTGTCCGGCTCCACGTACGGGCGCATGCCGGCCCAGCTGATCCCCGTCACGCTGGCGCTGCTGATCGTGGTGCCGCTGCTGGTCTGGCTGCGCCGCGACCTCGACCTGCTCTCCCTGGACGAGGACACGCCGCGCGTCCTGGGCGTGCCCCTGGAGCCGGTACGCCTCGGCGCGCTGGCCGGGGCCGTGCTGCTCACCTCGACGGCGGTGTCGGCGGTCGGCGTCATCGGCTTCGTCGGCCTGGTGGCCCCCCATGCCGCCCGCGCCCTGGTCGGCGCCCACCACACCCGGCTGCTGCCGGTGGCCGCGCTGCTCGGCGCCCTGCTGGTCAGCCTGGCCGACACGCTCGGGCGTACCGTGATCGCGCCCGCGCAGGTGCCGGCGGGGCTGGTGACGGCGCTGATCGGCACGCCGTACTTCATCTACCTGCTGTGGCGGGCGCGGGCGGGTGGCGAGGCCGCCTGAGCTTCAGGCGCGCAGGAACTCCAGCAGGTCGGCGTTGAAGCGCTCCTTGGTGCCCGGCACGTTGGCCAGCCCGTGCGAGCCGCCCTCGTAGACCTTGTACGTGCACGTGGGAATGATCATGGACGACTTGGCGCCGGCCGCCGCGATGGGCACGATCTGGTCGTCGTCCCCGTGCACGACCAGGGTCGGGATGTCGAACTTCCTGAGGTCCTCGGTGAAGTCGGTGTAGCCGAACGCGTCCACGCACCGCACCGCCGCCTGGATGTTCTGGTGCATCGCCATGAACCAGAAGGCGTCCTTGTTGCCCTGGGTGACCCGGTTGCCGGGCCGGTTCGCCCCGAAGAAGGTCTCCGCGGTGTCGCGCCAGAACTGCGCGCGCTCGGCGATGATCCCCTCCTTGATGGCGTCGAACACCTCGTCGGGCGTGCCCTCGGGGTTGTCCGCCGACTTGACCATGACCGGCGGGATGGCCGCCAGCAGCACCGCCTTGGCGATCCGGCCGGTGCCGTGCCTGCCGATGTAGCGGGCCAGCTCGCCGCCGCCCATCGAGTGCGCGACCAGCGTGACGTCCCGGAGGTCGAGCTGCGTGATCAGGTCGTTGAGATCGTCGGCGAAGGTGTCGAAGTCGTAGCCGTCCCAGGGCTGGGAGGAGCGGCCGTGGCCGCGGCGGTCGTGGGCGAGGCCGCGGAAGTGGTTGTCGGCGACCATCTTCAGCTGGTCGTCCCACGCGTCGGCGTTCAGCGGCCAGCCGTGGCAGAAGAGCACCGGGGGGCCGGATCCCCAGTCCTTGTAGTAGATCTCGTTGCCGTCGCGCATGGTGACGTAAGGCATGGTCGTGCTCCCCCGTGCTCGGTGGTCGTGCCCTGTCCAGGAGCGCGATACCCACCCCCATGCGAACGCCTACCGCGCGTCTCCCCAAAATCGGGTATCCAGCCCTTTACCGGACGCTGGGCCTGGCCGTGGCCGGGCTATACGATCTTGTTGACGCCCTTGTTGACCCGTACGCCGACCCGAGGAGCCACGTGAGCTTATTTCCTGAAAAGAGCCAGTGGGAGCTGCTGACCGCCGCCGGGCTGAGCGGAGACTTCCAGGCCGCCTGAATCGAAGGCGACGACGTCGACACGATCGCCGCCGAGGCCGGCTGCGATCCCGGCGACACGTTCGACTGCGACCTGACCACCGCGCTGCGCTGGAGCGGGATCGGCTCGCGCGCCACCGTCGCCTGGATGGGCCCGCACGCGCCCGGCTGGACGTTCGCCCTCGTGCTCGGCGAGGCGGATCCCCGTCTCGGTCTGACGGAGCGGCGCGTCTTCGACCTGTGGTACGCGCGGGAGCTCGGCGAGTTCTCCGGCCCCTGCGCCCTGTACGAGGAGGACGGGCTGGACGATCTGCAGCTCAACGACGACCTGGGCGACGAGGACGACCTCGAACCCCACCTGATCGCCGTCGGCCGGATCACCGGCCGCTTCCTCGATGCCGGCTGGCTCGCCGAACGGCGGACGCTGCGCCGGGTGGTGGCCTCATGACGCACGAGGCGCGGTCGCCCCTTTGCCACGAGGCGCAGTGGCCCCTGCTCGCGGCGCGCGGGCTCGGCGACCTGTTCGCCGGGATCTGGATCGAGGGCGACCCCGCCGACGTCGCCCGCCTGCTCGGCGCCGACCCGGCCGCCGGGGTCGCCTGCGGGCTCGGCTCGGCGATGCGGTCGTACGAGCCGTACGCGTTCAAGGAGTTGCTCTGGATCGGCGAGCACTCCCCCGGCTGGACCCACGCCATCACCATCGCGGGACCGCCGCCCCGCACCGACCTCCCGGCCGCCGACGGGCGCCGGTTCGTGCGGGTGGTGTGGGATCGTCACGGTATCGGGGTGCACGATCTGTCCTACTCGGACGGGACCACGTCCGGGGAGCTGAGCCCTCGGGACATCGCCACGCCCTGGGCCTTTCGCGAGCACGCCGACGGGCTCGCGCCGAGCCGTCCCGGCCTGATCGACTTCCACACGACGGGGCCGGCCAAGCCGGTGGGCAGCCTGGGGTTGTGGCTGGAGAACTGGCTCGTGGTGGCGGGGCGGCTGTCGGGGCGGTTCATCGACGCTCAGTGTCTGGACGCGACCCGGCTGCTGTGCCGCGTCCCGCTGTGAGCGCGGTCGGCGACCTGCGGGGGTGCGGCTCACGGGCCGCTTCCGGGGGGCGGGTCAGCGGGGCGGCGGGCGTAGGGAGGGCGGGTTCAGCGTCTCGCCGGTGACGTGGGCGGCGTCGTCCGAGCACAGCCAGACGACGGCGGTGGCGACCTCGTCCGGCCTGCCCACGGCCACCGCGTTCACCCGGATTCCCGAGCCGGCGACCTCCCGTGCCGTCGCGCGGGTCAGCGCGATCCCGGCTGGGCCGGGTGCCAGGTTGACGATGGAGCCGCCGGGGCGCATCGACGCGATCTCGTACCGCATCGCCAGCGCCAGCCCGCGCGTCCGGCCGTCATTCACCCCGGCGTCAGCGCAGGCGGCGTCGTTGCAGGCGGCGTCGTTGCAGGCGGCGTCGTTGCAGGCGGCGTC
>NZ_BAAAMU010000077.1:0-1686 GCF_039529435.1 Nonomuraea maheshkhaliensis | reverse complement strand
GCGGCGTCGTTGCAGGCGGCGTCGTTGCAGGCGGCGTCGTTGCAGGCGGCGTCGTGCCGGCCGAAGGCGCCGAGGGTCTGCTCGACCAGCCGCCGTACCGCCACCTGATCGGTGAGATCCGTGCGGACGGCGATGGCATGACCGCCCGCCGCTCCGATGCGTGCGGCCTGCTCCTCCAGCGGCCCCGTGTCGGCGGCGGCGAGCACCACGCCGGCACCGGCCCTGCTCAGCGCCCACGCCACCGCCGCACCCGCACCCCCGCAGGGACCCGCGCAGGTGACGAGAACGGTGCGCCCTCGAAGCGGCTCGCGCGCCACGCCGCGCACCACCTCATGGGTCACCTCGCGCACCGCCTCATATGCCGCCTCCGGCACCGCCTCGTACGCCATGGAGATGATCCTCGCCCTCGGCTCGTCCGCTGGACCTCGGTCTGGACTTCCTTCGCCGACGCTAGGAGGCGGGCCGCCGCGCCCGCATCAGTGAAGTCGCCGGTCTGGCGGCCCGAAAGGCGTTGTCACCGGCACCGCGCGCTTTCTATGCTCGCCGTGTGCTGGGGAGAGACGGCGAGACCGCGCTGCTCGACTCCTTGCTGCAGCGGGCGCGCGAAGGGCGCGGTGGCGGGGTCGTCCTGCATGGGGAGCCCGGCATCGGGAAGACCGCGCTGCTGTCGTACGTCGAAGAGCGGGCCACCGGTTTCCGAATGCTCCGCGCCGTCGGCGTCGCGCCGGAGGCCGACCTCCCGTACGCGACCCTGCACCAGCTCCTGCTCCCCGCCCTCGACGCGGTGGACGAGCTGCCCGGCCCGCAGGCGCAGGCCCTGAGTGTGCTGTTCGGGCGGGCGCACGGCACGCCGCCGGACCCGTTCCTGGTTGGATTGTCCGCGTTGTCGCTGCTATCCCTGTGGGCCGGTGAGCGGCCGGTGTTGTGCGTCATCGACGACGCGCACTGGGCGGACCAGCCGACGCTGAAGACGGTGGCGTTCGTGGCGCGCCGCCTGGACAACGAGCCCGTGGTGGTGGCGCTGGCCGCACGCGCCGACGAAGGGCACGACACCGACCTGCCGGCGCTGCGCCGCATGCCCCTCATGGGTCTCAAACCGGACGCGGCCAGGGCGCTGCTGGCCGGGCGGCGGCTGAGCGACGGCGAGCAGCGCCGGCTGCTGGCCGTCACCGGCGGCAACCCGCTGGCCCTGCTCGAACTCGCCGGCCGGGAGCCGCACCCGGAAGGGGCGCAGCAGCCGCCGGCCATGACCGAGGAGCTGCAGCGCTCGTTCCTCGCCAAGGTCATGGACCGGCACGCCGCGGAGCTGCCGCTGCTCAAGCAGATCGCCGCCGACGGCTCGGGCAGCGTCGACACCGTCGAGCGGGCCGCCGCCGCGCTGCGGATCCCGTCCGACGCGCTGCACCGGGCCGAGATCGACGAGCTGCTCACGTACGACGGGACGCGGGCGCGGTTCCGCCATCCGCTGATCCGTTCCGCGGTCTACCACAGCGCCTCCGTGCACCGGCGCGCGGCGATCCACCGGGCGCTCGCCTCCGCCTTCGACGGGCAGGCCGACCAGCACCGGCGCGCCTGGCACCTCGGGCAGGCGGCGGCCGAGCACGACGAGCGGGCCGCCGAGGAGCTGGAACGCTCGGCCGAGCACGCCGCCCAGCGCGGCGGGCCCGCGGCGGCCATGTCCGCGCT
>NZ_BAAAMU010000076.1:15688-49208 GCF_039529435.1 Nonomuraea maheshkhaliensis | reverse complement strand
GCGCCACGACCGTGCCCAGCAGCACGTAGCGCCCCGGCCTGCCGATGCTCGGCGACGCCGGCGCCAACGCCCTGGGCGCGCTGCTCGGGCTCGCCGCCGTCACGAAGCTCGGCAGGCCGGGGCGCTACGTGCTGCTGGGCACGGTCGTGGCGCTGACCGCGGCCGCGGAGAAGGTCAGCTTCACCAAGGTCATCGCGGGCAACCCCGTGCTCAACCGCATCGACATGCTCGGCCGCCGCCCGGCCGAGACCGTGTGACCCGCCCGGCGCGATTGTCGGTCCGGCCTGCCAGGATGTCTGCGTACGCGTGATCGGCGGCGGGGCTGTCGGCGGTGGGGTTGTCCGCGGCGGGGCTGAGGAGGCCGGGTGGGTGTGGTGACGGCGCGGGGCGTCGCGGGCGGCGCGATGCTCATCGGAGCCATCACGGTGCTGGCGCGCGTCGTGGGGTTCGCCAAGCAGTACGCCTTCGCCAGGACCGTCGGCACCAACTGCCTGTCCACCGCCTACATGACGGCCAACCAGATCCCCAACATCGTCTTCGAGCTGGTCGTCGGCGGCGCGCTGGCCGGGATGGTCGTCCCCGTGCTGGCCGGCGACCTCTCGCGCGAGCGGGCGGGGCGGATCGGCTCGGCGCTGCTCACCTGGGTGATCGTCGTGCTCGTCCCGGTGAGCGTGCTCATGGCGCTGCTGGCCGGGCCCGTCATCGCGCTGTTCGTCGGCGCCGCCGTCGACGGCTGCCAGGACACCTCGGCCGTGGCCGCCGTGGCCGCCCGGATGCTGGTCGTCTTCGCTCCCCAGATCCCGCTGTACGGCGTGGCCGCCGTCCTCTACGGCGTACTGCAGTCGCACAAGCGCTTCGCCGGGCCCGCCGTCGCGCCCCTGGTCTCCAGCATCGTGGTGATCGTCGCCTACCTGCTGTTCGTGCCGCTCAGCGGCGGGGTGGTCGATCCCGCAACGCTTCCCGAGCCGGCCGAGCTGGCGCTGTCGGTGGGCACCAGCCTGGGAGTGCTGTCGCTGGTGCTGACCGTGCTCGGGCCCGTGGCGCGGCTCGGGCTGCGCTGGCGGCCCACCTTACGGTTCCCCGACGGCGTGGCCGGGCGGGTGCGCAGGCTCGCCCTCGCGGGCATCGCCGCGCTGCTCGCCCAGCAGGCGGCCATGATCGTGGTGCTGGTGCTGTCCAACAAGGCGATCGGCAACGGCGCCATCGCCGTCTACAACTACGCGTGGGCGATCTACCTGGTGCCGTACGCGGTGCTCGCCGTGCCCATCGCCACCAGCGCGTTCCCCCGGCTGTCCGCGCAGGCCGGCGACCGGGTGGCCTTCGCGGCGCTCTCGGCCCGCACGACCAGGGCCGTGGTGCTGGTGTCTGGTCTGGCCGCCGGGGTGCTGGCCGCCGCGTCAGGGCCGGGGGCGGTGGTCTTCCTGATCGACAAGAGCGACGTGCCTCCCGCCGAGCTGGCGGCGGCGATCGCGCTGTTCGCGCCGGGACTGGTGGGCTACGGGCTGATCGCGCACCTCAGCCGGGTGCTCTACGCGGCCGGCCACGGGCGGGCGGCCGCCACCGGCACCGTCGCCGGGTGGTGTGTGGTCATGGTGGCCCAGGTCGTGTTCGTGCTCGTGCTGCCCGAGCAGTGGGAGATCGGCGGGATGGCGCTCGGCATGAGCGTCGGCATGAGCGTGGGCGGGGCGTGGTTGCTCGGGTCCGTGATCCGGGCGCGGGGCCGCGCGGCCGCGGCGGGGCTGGGCCGGCGGGCGGGCGCGGCGCTGGCCGGAGGGGTGCTGGGGTGGCTCGCCGGGGCCGGCGTGGTGGCGGGGCTGGGGGCGAGGGGCCTGTGGCCGAACGTCGCCTCCGCCACCCTGGCCGCCGTCGTGGCGCTGGCCGTCGGCGGCGCGATCGTGGCGGTGGTGGATCGGGCGGATGCGGGCGCGGTCGTCGGGCTGCTGCGGCGGGGTGGCCCGAGCTGAGTAGGGGACGCCACCTCACGAGCGGGCTGAGCACGGTGGTCCGGGCAGGGCCGAGGGGATCGCATGGACCTGGGCAGGCAGGGAGAGATCGCCATCGGCCGAGCGGGGCGCTGGGGATCCATCGGGTCCAGCAGGGCCGGTGGAGGTGGCAGGTTCGGTGTCTGGTTGGTCTGGATGCGACCGGCGGTTGGATCCGTCCGAACGAGCGGGTGGTCGGTTCGTTCGGGGTCGTTGAGCTGGTTGGTTGGCTCAGGGTGGGTAGGGCGGTGGGTTGTTCGGGATGGGTGGCAGGTCGTTGGTTGGTGCGGGGCGGGCGGTTGGCTCAGGAACGTCGGGCGGTTGATTCGCTCGGAGCGACAGGTCGATTGGTTCGTTCGGGTGGATGGACGGTCGTGGGTTCGGGCGGGTTGGCGGTTCGTACGGGACGGACTGTTCTTCGGTTGGGTCGGGAGTGGTGGACTTGAGGAGGGAGCGGGTTGTGCGGGTGGCTTTCGTGCTGGGCACCACGACCGGGGGGACGGGGCGGCATGTCCTGACGCTGGTGGAGGAGCTCGTACGCCGGGGACACCAGGTCGTCGTGATCGGCCCCGGGAGCGTCGAGGAACAGTTCGGGTTCGGCGCCGCGGGGGCCAGGTTCGCGGAGGTGGCCGTCTCCGATCGGCCGCAACCGGTGAACGACCTGCGTGCTGTGCTGGCCGTCAGGCGGCTGACCAGGGGCGCCGACGTGGTGCACGCCCACGGGCTGCGGGCGGGGGCGCTGGCCGCGCTGGCGCGGCGGGGACCGGTCGTGACGCTGCACAACGCGCTCACCGGCGGCGGGTTCGTCGGCCTGGCCTACGGGGTGCTGGAGCGGATCGTGGCACGGCGGGCGGGGCGCGTGCTGACCGTCTCGCCCGACCTGGCGCGGCGGATGACCCGGCTCGGCGCCCGTGACGTGCGGGCCGCCCTGGTGACGGCGCCGGTGCCTCTGCCGCCGAAGCGTACGCCGCGGGAGGTCAGGGACGAACTGGGCGCGGGCGAACGGCCGATCCTGCTCACCGTCGCCAGATTGGCCCAGCAGAAGGGCCTGGAGACGCTCCTCGACGTCGCCGCCGGGCCGTGGCACGACGCCCGGCCGCTGTTCGTGGTGGCGGGGGAGGGGCCGCTGCGCGGGGAGCTGCGGCGCAGGATCGACGCGGAAGGGCTGCCCGTCACGCTGCTGGGCCACCGGGAGGACGTGCCCGACCTGCTCGGCGCCGCCCTGGCCCTGGTGATGCCGAGCCGATGGGAGGGGCAGCCGCTCACGCTGAGGGAGGCGCTGATGACGGGGACGCCGGCCATCGCCTCGAATGTGGGCGGCATTCCGGAAATCTTGGGAGATGCCGGAATCCTGGTTCCTTACGGGGACGTGGAGGGGTTGCGTACGGCCGTACAGGAGCTGCTGTCCAGCCCGCGAACTGCGGAAACGCTGGCCGAGGCGGCCGCGCGGCGGGGCCGGGAGATGCCGGATGACGACGACGTCGTCGAGAGTGTGCTGGCCGTGTACCGCGGAGTGAGAGATGGGGATGGTTAGGCGTGCCCGATCCGTTCTCATATACTGCCTGGGTTAGGGAGGGGAGTATCCCTTCGCGACAGCCTCGTCATCACGGTGCAGCCCCACTCCACGGGGCCCCCGGGGCTGCCGGTCCGCGGTTCGAGCGGGCGGGAGAGACCTCCGGCAATGAAGCGTGCATGCTGCCGGAGGGTCTTTGTGACTGAACCCCTGTGGGCCTGGATCGCCGTGATCGGTGGTCTTCTGCTCGTCATCGCCATCGACTTGTGGATCGTCGACCGCGGAGAAGCCCGGGAATTCTCCATGCGGCAGGCCGGATACTGGGTGACGTTCTACGTCGTCCTCGCGGCGGCGTTCGCCGTGCTGTTGTGGAACACCTCCGGAGCCGACCGGGCCGGGGAGTTCGTCGCCGGGTACATCACTGAATACAGCCTGAGCGTCGACAACCTGTTCATCTTCTTCATCATCATGAGCCGGTTCGCCGTGCCCAAGATGTACCAGCACAAGGTGCTGCTCGTCGGCATCCTGCTCGCGCTCGTGATGCGTGGCGCGTTCATCGCGCTCGGCGCCGCGGCCCTCGAGCGGTTCAGCTGGCTGTTCTACGTCTTCGGCGCCTTCCTCGTCTACACGGCGATCAACATCGTCCGCCAGCACCTGAAGGGCGAGGAGGAGGAGTTCAACGAGAACGTCCTGCTCCGCTGGGTGCGCAGGGCCTTCCCGACCACCGAGGGCTACGTCGGCTCGAAGGTCACGGTGCGGATCGACGGCAGGCGCATGGTCACCCCGATGCTCATCGTGATGGTCGCCATCGGCAGCACCGACCTGCTGTTCGCCCTCGACTCGATTCCGGCGATCTTCGGGCTCACCAAGGACCCCTTCATCGTCTTCACGGCCAACGCGTTCGCCCTGATGGGGCTGCGTCAGCTCTACTTCCTCCTGGGCGGCCTGCTGCAGCGGCTCGTCTACATCAGCTATGGTTTGGCGTTCATCCTGGGGTTCATCGGGGTTAAGCTCGTATTGGAGGCGTTGCACTCCAGCCATGTCTCCTGGGCGCCCGAAATTCCCATCTGGGTGTCGCTCTCGGTCATCGGCGCCACCATGGTCATCACCACTGTGGCGAGCCTGATCAAGGCCCGCATGGACACGCGCAAGGGCGAGCAGACGCACTCGGAGCAGGTCTAGCGAAATGGGCTTCGAGGCGCTTTGCTTGTGTAGTTGTGCCGTGTCATAGTTGCTCGTTCTGTAACATCACGGCAAAGCGCCCAGTCCAGTCACCACCAAAGGTTGTTCGTGTCAGACGATTCTGCTAGGCCGAGCCGCGTGAGGCTCGCGCGAGGGGTCTCCCCGTGGCTTCTCCCGACGGCGGCCACGGCGGCCGTCACCGCTCTGCTGACGCGCCGGAACCGGCGATGGGCGCTCGCGGCGGTGCCGCTGAGCGCGCTCACCGGTGGCATGCTCTGGTTCTTCCGCGATCCCGACCGCACTCCCGGCCACGGCCGGGTCCTGTCGCCCGCTGACGGCGTGGTGCAGAGCATCGATCCGTGGCCGGACGGCCGCACCAGGGTCGCGATCTTCATGAACCCGCTGAACGTGCACGTCAACCGCGCCCCTCTTGCGGGAAATGTCACCTCCGTGCAGCATGTGGCAGGTGGGTTCCTGCCGGCGTTCAACAAGGACAGCGACCAGAACGAGCGCGTGGTGTGGCATTTCGAGACCGCGCTGGGCGACATCGAGATGGTGCAGATCGCGGGCGCGGTGGCGCGCAGGATCGTGCCGTATCTGAACGCCGGGGCGAAGGTGGAGCAGGCCGAGCGGATCGGTCTCATCAGGCTCGGCTCCCGGGTCGACCTCTACCTGCCCGAAGGGATCTCTCCCGCGGTGTCCGTGGGTGACAAGACGGTTGCGGGGGTGACCAGAATTGACCACGGCTGACGCCGGCAGCTGGCAGGCCGACGAGGAAGAGCCGCGCGGTCCCGTGGGCAAGGCGTTCCGCCTGTCCGCCGCCGACTCCCTGTCCCTGGGCAACGCCGTCTGCGGGTTCCTCGCGGTGTGCGTCCTCGCCTACTCCGCCATCCAGCAGCTCCAGGTCGACGGCGGGCGCTTCACTCCCGAGCCCAGCTACTTCGCCACCGCCATCGTGCTGCTGCTCATCGGCGCGACGTGCGACCTGTTCGACGGGCTCGTGGCGCGGCGCTTCCGCGCCTCCGCGATGGGGGCCGAGCTGGACAACCTGGCCGACGTCATCAGCTTCGGGTTCGCGCCCGCGTTCATGGTGGTGATCTGGGGCGGGTTCACGCCGCAGGTGCCGTTCACCGCGGTGCTCGCGGCGGCGGCGGCCGTGCTGGTCGCCGGTGTCGTACGGCTGGCCAGGTTCGCCTGCGTCAAGACCAAGAGCGGCGACTTCATGGGGCTGCCCATCCCGATGGGCGCGATGACCGTGATCTCCATCGTGCTGCTCTTCCAGCCGAGCGTCTGGTCGCTGGCGGCCGTGCTCGGCGTGGCCTGGCTGATGGTCAGCCGGATCGAATACCCCAAGCCGAAGGGGCAGCTCGCCGCGGTCGTCCTCGGCTGGATCATGGTGAACGTGGCGTTCCTGACCGTGTGGGTCGCCTGGCCCCAGGGCGGGGACCTGCCGATCAAGATCGGGGCGAGCATGCAGATCGCGCTCGTCGCCGCGATTCCGCTGCGGGTGCTGTTCTACAAGCGCGAGCAGCGCAAGGAAGCCGCCCGTATCCGAATCGGCCACTGATGCGCCACTGACGGGATTTTTCGTCTTACTTCGGCTTTGATGGAGCCATGTCGGCTATGCCGCGCGAGCACACGCGCACCTACTATCTCGGCAAGCTGGCCGCGGAGCTGGAAGAGCGCGGGCTGACCGCCCTGTTGCGGAGCCATCCGCCCGCGCTGCGCATCAGCCATCCCGACACGTTCATGCTGGCCGAGACCGTGGACTGCGTGCCGCTCTCCGGCGGATGGTTCTACCGCTGGTCGTGGGGCGAGCTGGTCGGCCTGGCCGACGAGCCCGCCCTGGCGGCGGCGCGGATCGTGCACGTGCTGGCCGCCCGCTCGTGACGTACCGCCTCGCGCAGGCTGCCCGTTCGTGACGTGCCACGCGTCGGCGGCGCGTTCATCACATGCCACGTGCCAGGCCGCGCGTCCGTGACATGGCGACGTGCCGGTCGCGCGCCTGATGCCGGCCCAGACGGCGGCCGGCCGCGGTCTACCAGCCTCTGGCTCGCCACTCGGGCAGGGCGGGGCGCTCGACGCCGAGGGTGGTGTCCTTGCCGTGGCCCGGGTAGACCCAGGTCTCGTCGGGCAGGCGGTCGAAGATGCGCTCCACCACGTCGTTGAAGAGCTGGTCGAACCGCTCGGGGTCCTTGTTGGTGTTGCCGACGCCGCCGGGGAACAGGGAGTCGCCGGTGAACAGGTGGTGGCCGGCCTCGCCGCCGTCGTACAGCAGGGCGATCGAGCCGGGCGTGTGGCCGCGCAGGTGGATGACCTCAAGGGTGGCCTCGCCGACCGTGATCGTGTCGCCGTGCTCGACCGTGCGGTGCACGGGCAGCGGGAGCGCGGGCGCGTCGAGCGGATGGGCCACCAGCCGGGCGCCGGTCACCTTGGCCACCTGCTCCAGCGCCTGCCAGTGGTCGCCGTGCTGATGGGTGGTGACGATCGTGCCGACCGGCTGGTCGCCCATCAGCGCGAGCAGCCGGTCGGAGTCGGCGGCGGCGTCGATGAGCAGGCCCTCGCCGGTCTCGGTGCAACGCAGCAGGTAGGCGTTGTTGTCGTACGGGCCGACGGCGAGCTTGGAGATCGTCAGTGCGGGCAGCTCGCGCACGTCGGCGGGACCGCCGACCTGAACGTCGCCTGTGTACGTCATGGATAGTCCTTCGGGGGCGTCGCGGGCAGATCAGCGGGGGCCGGCATCGTCAGCCACGGCGGCGGTGGTGGCAGACCCGCGCCTCCGGGGCCTGGCATGAACGACTGCCCCACGGGCAACAGACTAACGCCCTGACCGCTGGAGCGGCCGGTGAGCCAGGCCAGCATGTCGCGTGGCGTGCCCGCGACCGCTGGCCCCTCGCCGAGGCCGCGCCAGCGGGCGACGATCTCGGGCCGGTGGTGAGTGGTGACCGGTTGAGAGTCCGGCATGGACCGGTGGGCGGCGGGAGCGGCAGGCGTCATGGGACGCGTAAGAGAGGGTGGTGGGGGTCCGTCTGAGACGCGGGCGGCGGCAGGTGTGACCGGATGTGTGGGTGGGGGTCTGTCCGTGATGGGGGTGGCGGCGGGTGTGGGTGGGGGTTCGTTCGTGAGGAGGGGGGCGGAAGACGTACCGGGACGTGGGGGCGGGGTGAGGAGGATGATCTCGCTCACCGTGCTGCTGCCGTGGGGCCAGGTGGTGTGGCAGTCGTGCAGTTCGCGGCGGACGAACGGGTCAGGCCAGTCGGCAGGGCCGTAGCCGGCGGCGAGGTCCACATGGTGGAAGCCGACCTCGCGCAGGCGGCGTATCAGGACGTACCAGGCGGGATGGGGCGGTGGGCGCATGCCCTCGACTCGCGCGGACCAGGCGCGGTCCGGCAGGTCACGGACGGCGGCGGCGAAGCGGGCGGCGCCGTCCTCCAGGTGGGCCAGGTGAAGGGCGGCCGGCTGGAGGGCGTGGGCTTCGATGGCGGCCGCCCTGGACTCGTACGAGCTGTACTGAGGGGTGCGGACACCGGTCCTCGCCCAGGTCAGCAGGCTGACGTAGGAGTCGGCGTTGGCGGCGAGGTGGGCCAGGACGTGTCCCCTGGTCCAGCCGGGCAGGCGGGAAGGGGCGCGGACGTGGGCGTCGGAGAGGGAGGCGGCCGTGGCCAGCAACTGGTTGGTCGCCGAGGCCAGCTCGGCCCGCAGCGCCGCGAGGACGGTCATGTCTAGATTTTTCATCATCTATCGTGTCTGGGGCGGGCGGGGCATAAAACCCCTGGTCAAGCGGTTCCATGTGGAAGGACTCCTGCCGAGGCGGGAGATGGCCGTAACCTGTGAGAGACGGATTTTCGACTGGCCGAGGATCGGGCCGCCGGAAATTGTCGGAGCCCCCGTCTACCATCGCCCGTTGGACCTATCCGCCCTTTCGACTTCCGGGATCGCCGTGGCAGACCGCCTGATCGTGCGTGGTGCACGAGAACACAACCTCAAGGACGTCTCGCTGGATCTGCCGCGGGACTCGCTGATCGTCTTTACCGGCCTGTCCGGCTCGGGCAAGTCGAGCCTGGCCTTCGACACGATCTTCGCTGAGGGCCAGCGGCGCTATGTCGAGTCGCTGTCGGCCTACGCCCGCCAGTTCCTCGGCCAGATGGACAAGCCCGATGTCGACTTCATCGAGGGCCTGTCGCCCGCGGTCTCCATCGACCAGAAGGCCACCAGCAAAAACCCGCGCTCGACCGTCGGCACGATCACCGAGGTCTACGACTACCTGAGGCTGCTGTGGGCGCGCATCGGCAAGCCCCACTGCCCGGTGTGCGCGCGCCCGATCGCCAGGCAGACGCCGCAGCAGATCGTCGACCGCGTGATGGACCTGGAGGAGGGCACCAGATTCCAGGTGCTCGCGCCGGTCATCAGGGGCCGCAAGGGCGAATACGCCGAGCTGTTCCGCGAGCTGCAGACCAAGGGCTTCGCCAGGGCCAGGGTCGACGGCACCGTCGTGCGGCTGGAGGAGCCGCCGACGCTGAAGAAGTACGAGAAGCACGACATCGAGGTCATCGTCGACCGCCTGTCGGTCAAGGACTCGGCGCGCCGCCGGCTCACCGACTCGGTCGAGACGGCGTTGCAGCTGTCCGGCGGCACGATCACGCTGGAGTTCGTCGACCTGCCCGAAGACGACCCCAACCGCGAGCGCTTCTACTCCGAGCACCTCTACTGCCCCTACGACGACCTGTCGTTCGAGGAGATGGAGCCGCGCTCGTTCTCCTTCAACTCGCCGTTCGGCGCCTGTCCTGAGTGCACCGGTCTGGGCACCAAGATGGAGGTCGACCCCGATCTGGTGGTGCCCGACCCCGAGCGCGAGCTCGGCGACGGCGCGATCCACCCGTGGTCCGGCGGCCACACCAGCGAATACTTCTCCAGGCTGATCGAGGCGCTCGGCCACACGGTCGGGTTCACGCTGGAGACGCCGTGGGAGAAGCTGCCGAAGAAGGCGCAGAAGTCGCTGCTGTACGGCCACGACGAGCAGGTCCACGTCCGCTACAGCAACCGCTACGGGCGCCAGCGCTCCTACTACACCACCTTCGACGGCGTCATCCCGTGGGTGCAGCGCCGGCACGCAGAGGCCGAGAGCGACTCGGCTCGCGAGCGGTTCGAAGGCTACATGCGCGAGATCCCGTGCCCGGCCTGCAAGGGGGCCAGGCTCAAGCCGGTCACCCTGGCGGTGACCGTGGCCGGGAAGTCGATCGCCGAGGTCGCGGCCATGTCGATCGGCGAGTGCGCCAAGTTCCTGGCCGCGCTCAAGCTGTCCGACCGCGACATGCACATCGCCGAGCGGGTGGTCAAGGAGATCAACGCCCGCATGGGCTTCCTGCTCGACGTCGGCCTCGACTACCTGACCATGGACCGCGCCGCCGCCACCCTGGCCGGCGGCGAGGCCCAGCGCATCAGGCTGGCCACGCAGATCGGCTCCGGCCTGGTCGGCGTCCTCTACGTGCTCGACGAGCCGTCCATCGGCCTGCACCAGCGCGACAACATGCGCCTGCTCGACACGCTGGTCCGGCTGCGCGACATGGGCAACACGCTGATCGTGGTCGAGCACGACGAGGACACGATCGCGGCCGCCGACTGGGTGGTCGACATCGGGCCCGGCGCGGGCGAGCACGGCGGCCAGGTCGTCGTCTCCGGCACCGTCCAGGACCTGCTGTCCAGCGAGGAGTCCATGACGGGGGCCTACCTGTCCGGGCGCAGGAGCATCCCGATCCCCGCCAAGCGCCGCAAGCGCGACAAGAAGCGGCAGATCACGGTCAAGGGCGCGCGCGAGCACAATCTCAAGGGCGTCGACATCGAGTTCCCGCTGGGGATGTTCACCGCCGTCACCGGCGTGTCGGGGTCGGGCAAGTCGACGCTGGTCAACGACATCCTCTACAACGCCCTGGCCAAGGAGCTCAACGGGGCGCGCACGGTGCCGGGGCGCCACTCGCGCATCAACGGCATGGACCAGGTCGACAAGGTCGTCCACGTCGACCAGTCGCCGATCGGCCGCACCCCGCGCTCCAACCCGGCCACCTACACCGGCGTCTTCGACCACGTGCGCAAGCTGTTCGCGGCCACGGCCGAGGCCAAGGTACGCGGCTACCAGCCCGGGCGCTTCAGCTTCAACGTCAAGGGCGGGCGCTGCGAGGCGTGCGCCGGCGACGGCACCATCAAGATCGAGATGAACTTCCTGCCCGACGTCTACGTCCCCTGCGAGGTGTGCCACGGCGCCCGCTACAACCGGGAGACGCTGGAGGTCCACTACAAGGGCAAGACGATCGCCGAGGTGCTCGACATGCCGATCGAGGAGGCCCTCGGCTTCTTCGACGCCATCCCCGCGATCAAGCGCCACCTGCAGACGCTCAACGACGTGGGGCTCGGTTACGTACGGCTCGGGCAGCCGGCGACCACGCTGTCCGGCGGCGAGGCACAGCGGGTCAAGCTGGCCTCCGAGCTGCAGCGGCGGCAGACCGGGCGGACCATCTACGTCCTCGACGAGCCGACCACCGGCCTGCACTTCGAGGACATCAGGCGGCTGCTCGGCGTGCTGGGGCGGCTGGTCGACGGCGGCAACACGGTGATCGTCATCGAGCACAACCTCGACGTCATCAAGACCGCCGACTGGATCATCGACATGGGGCCCGAGGGCGGCTCGCGCGGCGGCACGCTCGTGGCCAGCGGCACGCCCGAGGAGGTCGCGCTGGTGGACGAGAGCCACACGGGGCGCTTCCTGCGCAAGATCCTCTCGTTCTGACCCCGGGCCCCGGAAGTCCCGCCCGGCGAAGGTGCGACGGGCGGGACCTCCGGGGCTAGGCGGTGCGGCGGGTGCGGGCGCGGCGTATGGCGGCGTCGCCGCGTTCCAGCCACCACTCGGCCACCAGCAGCGGCAGCACCCAGCCCAGCCAGGCCGCCAGCCCCGACACCGTGGCGATCATCAGCCCCGTGTCACCGTGGAAGGTCGTCTCCAGCTGCGGCTCCAGCAGGATCACGAACAGCACGCTGTAGATCCGGTTGGTGATGATGGACATCGTCAGCGCGAAGCTGCGCACCATCCACCGCCGGTGATCGACGAACCTGCGCTGCCTGGCCATCCGCCATCCCGCCACCGTGACACCCAGCCAGAGCAGCGCCAGCGTGACGTCACTGGCCATCGTCACCGGCCCGAACGGCGTGGCCAGGCCCACCACCAGACCCAGCAGGCCGGCCGGCAGGCAGCCGCCGAACACATACACGCGGCCGATCATCCGGTGCGCCCGCGGGTAGCGGGCGCGGAACCACGGCCAGATCTGCAGGCAGCACGTGATCATCGCGATCGAGCCGAACACCACGTGCAGCGAGAGCATCACGAAGTGCGGCGGGAAGAAGTCAGGGGCGGGCACGCGCGACTGCGAAGGATCCAGCGACAGGTACGGCGGCAGCGAGAAGGCGATGAACGCGGCCGCCACCACCATCAGCGGCGCCACCCACGGCCGGCGCCACCACCGTGGCCCGGACACCTTAGCGGGAGGGACTGAGGGACGCGTCGTCGAAGTCGTCATGCACGCAGCCTGTGGCGGGCCGCTGACCGCCGGCCTACCACCCGCTGACAGGACCGGCGGGTGCCGTCAATAAGGTGAAGTCCTGAGTCATCACCGCGGCTCCGGGGGCGAACGCAGGAGCGCGCGGGCACATGCGGAAACACGGATCGGGGGCGGAGCCATGTCCGGGAACGGGTTGGGGCGTCGGGAACTGCTGGGCGCGACCGGGGTCGCCGCGTGCGGCCTGGCGCTGACCGCGTGCGGCTCGCAAGGCGCGCAGGCCAGGCCGAGCCTGAAGGGAAAGGTCCTGGCCAAGACGGCGGACGTGCCCGTCGGCGGCGGCAAGCTGATCGAGGACCTCAAGATCGTGGTGACGCAGCCCACGCAGGGCGTCTACAAGGCCTACAGTTCGGTGTGCACCCACAAGGGCTGCCAGGTCGGCACGCCCGCGGACAACGTCATCAGGTGCGCCTGCCACGGCAGCGAGTTCGCCGCCGACACCGGGCAGGCCACCAAGGGGCCCGCGACCGCGCCGCTGACCTCGTTCAAGGTGAAGGTCGAAGGCGACGGGATCGTGGTCGCCTGAACGGGTAATAGTGCGTAGTCCTCCGGATTGCCCTCGGGCACGCTGAACCGGCGCCAGGGCGCTGGCCGTACCTGAAGTGAAAGACAATCTGGGAGGACACACCATGACGGAAACGACGCGTCGGACAGTGGTGTTCGGCGCCGGGAGCGCAGGGCTCGCGGCGGTTCTGACGGCCTGTGCGAGCTACGGCTCGCCGACGACAGAAGTGAACGAGGAGCCGGCCGCCGAAGAGCCGTCGTCCGACGCACCGAAGAAGAAGGCCGACTCCAAGCCGAAGGCGCTGGCGGACGTCAGCGACATTCCGGAGGGAGGCGGGAAGGTCTTCGAGAAGCAGAAGCTCGTCGTGACGCAGCCGACCGCGGGGGAGTACAAGTGCTTCACGGCGGTCTGCACCCACCAGGGCTGTCTGGTCGCCACGGTCTCGAACAAGACGATCAACTGCCCGTGTCACGGGAGCAAGTTCAGCATCGAGGACGGCTCGGTGTCGGCCGGTCCGGCGGGTGACCCGCTGGAGGAGAAGCAGATCGAGGTCGACGGCGACAAGATTAGACTCGCCTGAAATTCGTCTCATGAATTTCTCACCTGTGTACGTTTGGGTGAGCGCATGGCAGATGACCTTCAGAGCCGCAGGGCGGTGTTCGCAAGCGTCGGAGCGGGTGGCCTGGCGCTTGCGATCAGCGCGTGCAGCGGCGGCGGCACCGAGACGACGGCGAACACCGCTCCTGACGCGAGCGCACCCGCCGCACCCGAGTCCAGCGCACCCGAGACCAGCGCGCCGGCGGCCGACGGCGGTGGCGCGCTGGCCAAGACCGCCGACATCCCCGTGGGCGGGGGCACGGTCTTCAAGGACCAGAAGATCGTGGTGACGCAGCCGACCGAGGGCGAGTTCAAGGCCTTCAGCGCACTCTGCACCCACAAGGGCTGCCCGGTCGGCTCCGTCGAGGACGGCGCGATCGTGTGCCCGTGCCACAACAGCAAGTTCGCCATCGCCGACGGCTCCGTCACCGGGGGCCCGGCCGACAAGCCGCTGGCGGCCCAGGAGATCAAGGTCGAGGGCGACCAGATCATGCTGGCATAGCCGGACGTTCTCGCGGCGTGCCCGCCGTACCATCGCGAAGAGTACGGCGGGCAACCTTGTCGGTGCGGGCTACTAGGCTGGCAGCGTGGTCAGATCAACGGGCAGCACCTTGAGTTTCCGGCCCAAGCCGGGGTCGATTCCCGAGTCCCCAGGGGTCTACCGGTTCAGGGACACGCACGGCCGGGTGATCTACGTCGGCAAGGCCAAGAGCCTGCGCCAGCGGCTCAACTCCTACTTCGCCGACTTCTCCGCGCTGCATCCGCGCACGCAGTCGATGCTGACCACGGCCGCCGACGTCGACTGGACGGTCGTCGGCACCGAGGTGGAGGCGCTGCAGCTCGAATACTCCTGGATCAAGGAGTTCGACCCGCGCTTCAACGTCAAGTACCGCGACGACAAGTCCTACCCCTACCTCGCGGTGACCATGGGCGAGGACTTCCCGCGCGTGCAGGTCATGCGCGGCGCCAAGCGCAAGGGCACCCGCTACTTCGGCCCCTACTCCCACGCCTGGGCCATCCGCGAGACCGTCGACCTGCTGCTGCGGGTCTTCCCCGTGCGCACGTGCAGCGCAGGGGTGTTCAAGCGGGCCGGGCAGATCGGCCGGCCGTGCCTGCTCGGCTACATCGACAAGTGCTCGGCGCCCTGCGTCGGCCGGGTCGGCCCCGAGGAGCACCGCGACCTGGCCGAAGACTTCTGCGACTTCATGGCCGGCAACACCACCCGCTTCATCAAGCGGCTGGAGAAGGAGATGCGCGAGGCCGCCGCCGAGCAGGAATACGAGCGGGCGGCCCGGCTGCGCGACGACATCCAGGCGCTGCAGCGGGCGCTGGAGAAGCAGGCGGTCGTGCTCGGGGAGGGCACCGACGCCGACGTCATCGCCCTGGCCGAAGATCCGCTGGAGGCCGCCGTCCAGGTCTTCTACGTCCGCGGCGGACGCATCCGCGGCCAGCGCGGCTGGGTCGTCGACAAGGTCGAGGAGACCACGCCCGGCGAGCTGGTCGAGCAGTTCCTGCTGCAGATGTACGGCGAGGCCAGCCCCGACTCGATGCCCCGCGAGGTGCTCGTCCCGCACCTGCCGCCCGACGCCGAGGCCGTCGCCGAGCTGCTGACCGAGCAGCGCCGCTCCCGCGTCGAGGTGCGCGTGCCCCAGCGCGGCGACAAGAAGTCGCTGATGGAGACCGTCGAGCGCAACGCCAAGGAGTCACTCGCGCAGCACAAGATCCGCCGCGCCAGCGACCTGACCACCCGCAGCAAGGCGCTGCAGGAGATCGCCGACGCGCTCGACCTCGACCAGGCGCCGCTGCGCGTCGAGTGCTACGACGTCTCCCACCTGCAGGGCGAAAACGTCGTGGCGTCGATGGTGGTCTTCGAGGACGGCCTGGCGCGCAAGAGCGAATACCGCCGCTTCGCCGTCAAGACCAAGGAGGGCGACGTCGCCTCGATCCACGAGGTGATCATGCGCCGGTTCCGCCGCTATCTGGAGGAACGCTCCGCGACCGGCGAGCTGGCCCCCGACGACGACGCCGGAGCGGGCCCCATCGACCCGGAGACCGGCAAACCGCGCAAGTTCGCCTACCCGCCCAACCTCGTCGTGGTCGACGGCGCCGGCCCGCAGGCGGCCGCCGCGCAGCGGGCCCTCGACGAGCTCGGCATCGACGACGTGGCCGTGTGCGGTCTGGCCAAGCGGCTGGAGGAGGTGTGGTTGCCCGGCGACGACCAGCCGGTGATCATGCCTCGTTCAAGCGAGGGTCTCTACCTGCTGCAACGGGTGCGTGACGAGGCACACAGGTTCGCCATCACCTACCATCGTTCCAAGAGGTCAAAGACGGTGAAGGAGAGCGCGCTCGACGGTGTGCCCGGCCTGGGGCCGGCGCGCAGGCAGGCGCTGCTCAAACACTTCGGCTCCGTGAAAAAGCTACGTGAGGCCACTGCCGATGAAATCTGCGCGGTTCCCGGCATCGGCCCGTCCATCGCCGAGGTCATCGTGTCGACGCTGAAGGGAGAGTCACCTTGATCTCGCCAGGATGCCAGGGTGTCAACGCCGAAGAGGCATGCGGTCAGGCCCGTCGGGGCAGGGGCCCGTCCAGACCGCCGATCTCCCCTGACGGGGTGACCCGATGAGCGACGTACGGGGTGGCGCGGGCATCGCCCGCGACGACGCGCGGAGCGGGGGGATCTCCGCTCGCGGGGCTGCTTCCGCCCGGGATGACGCGATGAGCGCCGGACCGGCGTTCGTCATCGTCACCGGCATGTCAGGGGCCGGGCGCAGCACCGCCGCCAAGGCGCTGGAGGACCTGGGCTGGTTCGTCATCGACAACCTGCCGCCGGGGCTGCTGTTCGCGATGGCCGAGGAGGCCGGCAAGGTCAAGCTGGCCGCCGACAAGGTGGCCGCCGTCGTCGACGTGCGCAGCCTGGCCTTCACCACCGACCTCAACGCGGCCATCGAGGAGCTCGAAGGGCGCGGCGTACGCGTGCGGGTGGTGTTCCTGGAGGCCAGCGACGAAGAGCTGGTGCGCAGGTTCGAAAACGTCCGCAGACCGCATCCTCTCCAGGGCGAGGGGCGGCTGGTCGACGGGATCACCCGCGAACGCGGCATCCTGCGGGAGGTGCGCGCCAACGCCGACCTGGTCATCGACACCTCCTCGCACAACGTGCACGACCTGCGCAACAAGATCGTCGCCTACTTCGGCGGGGAAGACCGTCCCGGGCTGCGGCTCAACGTCGTGTCGTTCGGCTTCAAGTACGGGCTGCCCGTCGACGCCGACCTGGTGGTCGACTGCCGGTTCCTGCCCAACCCGCACTGGGTGCCCGAGCTGCGGCCGATGAACGGCCTCGACGCCCCCGTGAGCGACTACGTCCTCGGCCAGCCGGGGGCCAAGGAGTTCCTCGACGCCTACGAGGAGGTCCTCCAGGTGGTCGCGGCCGGATACGCGCGCGAGGGCAAGAGCTATGCCACGCTTGCGGTGGGATGCACAGGCGGCAAGCATCGCAGCGTCGCGATGGCCGAGCAGGTCGCCGCCCGCCTGCGCGACCGCGGGATGGAGGTCCAGGTGAGTCACCGGGATGTGGGGCGGGAGTGACCGATGAAGACGTCGAAGCCGCTCCGCCGGTTCCGGTAGGGGACGCTGGGCCCGGCCTGGGTCTTGGGCCGAGCCTGGGCGGGCGCGGTCATCAGGGTCCGCCGCGGGTGGTTGGCGGGCCGGGTGGAGACGTGCCTCGCGACGCCCCTTCCGACCAGGAAGTTTCCGACCGTGGCGGCTCGGGTCGTGATGTCGCGGACGGCGGCGTTCCGGTAGGCGCCGCCGTGGACGGCAGGGCTCCCGATGGTGGGGCTCTTCAAGGCGGCATTGCGGATGGTGCTGTGCTCGACGGTGCGGTTCCCGGTGGTGGCGTCTTGGGCGGAGGGGCTGCCGATGGTGGCCTTTCGGACATCGGCGTCCTGGCCGGGGCCGGTGAAGGTTCCGGCGGCACGGTGTCCCTGAGCATGGCTTGCGGCAGCGGCATGATCGACGGTGAGTCTTCCGGGCGTGGTGCCGTGGCCGGCGTGGGGGTGGGCGGCGGAGGCGAAGACGGCGGGGTTGCGGACGGTGGGGTTGCGGACGGTGGGGTCGTGGCCGGCGTGGTCGCGCGGGAGGAGCGGGGCGGCGGCGTGGGTGACGCGGATGCGCGGGAGCAGGAGCCTGAGGTTCGCGACGGTGGTGTGGGCGCGCCGTGGCACGGCGGGTTCCGGCCGCCGGTCGTCGCGCTCGGCGGCGGGCACGGCCTGTACGCGTCCCTGTCGGCCTTACGGATGGTCACCGACCGGTTGACCGCCGTGGTGACCGTCGCCGACGACGGCGGCTCCAGCGGACGGTTGCGCCGGGAGCTCGGTGTGCTGCCACCCGGCGACCTGCGCATGGCGCTGGCCGCCTTGTGCGGTGACGACGAGTGGGGCAGCACCTGGAGCGAGGTGGTGCAGCATCGCTTCCGCAGCGAGGGCGACCTGCACGGGCACGCCGTCGGCAACCTGCTCATCGTGGCGCTGTGGGAACTGCTCGGCGACCCCGTGGCGGGGCTCGACTGGGTCGGGCGGCTGCTGGGCGCGCACGGCCGGGTGCTGCCGATGGCCTCCGTGCCGCTCGACATCGTGGCGGAGGTGGAGCTCGACGGCGTCACCTCGACCGTACGCGGGCAGGTGGCGTGCGCCCTGACGCCAGGGCGCGTGCAGGCGATCTCCCTCGTGCCCGAGGACCCGCCGGCGCGGCCTGAGGCCGTGGCGGCGGTGCTGGAGGCCGACTGGGTGGTGTTCGGGCCCGGGTCGTGGTTCACCAGCGTGCTGCCGCACCTCAAGGTGCCCGAGCTGGCCAGGGCCCTGCACGCGACCAGGGCCAAGCGGCTCGTCACGCTCAACCTCGCCCCCCAGCCGGGCGAGACCGACGACTTCTCCCCCCAGCAGCATCTGGAGGTGCTCCGGCAGCACGCACCCGGCCTGTCGATCGACGTCGTGCTCGCCGACACCGGTGTCGTGGACGATCCCGACGCCTTGGAGAAGGCGGCGGCGGCGCTCGGCGCCCGGCTCGTCATGGCCGACGTGGCCGCCGCGGACGGCTCCGCGCGGCATGACCCACGACGTCTTGCCTCCGTCCTGGACGAGATTTTCCTCCAGAAGCGTTGATCCTGGTCGGCGTGGCGCGAAGGTGCGAGAGACTCAAAGGAGCCGGTCTGAATGGGGGAGAGGACTAACGCATGGCGATGACAGGTGTGGTGAAAGACGAACTGAGCCGCCTGCCGGTGCTCAAGCCGTGCTGCCGAAAGGCGGAGGTTTCGACGCTGCTGCGGTTCGCCAGCGGCCTGCACCTGGTGGGCGGCCGGATCGTGATAGAGGCCGAACTCGACACCAACGCCACCGCACGGCGGCTGATCAAGGACATCGGCGAGGTCTTCGGGCACAAGGCGGAGGTGCTCGTGCTCGCGCCCGCCGGGCTGCGCAAGGGCTCGCGCTACGTCGTACGCGTCTACCGCGACGGTGAGGCGCTGGCCCGCCAGACGGGCCTCATCGACAACCACGGCCGCCCCGTGCGCGGCCTGCCGCGCCAGGTCGTGGCGGGGGCCGCCTGCGACGCGGAGGCCGCCTGGCGGGGGGCCTTCCTGGCGCACGGCTCGCTCACCGAGCCCGGGCGCTCCATGTCGCTGGAGGTCACCTGCCCGGGGCCGGAGGCGGCGCTGGCACTGGTGGGCTCGGCACGGCGGCTGAAGATCCACGCCAAGGCGCGCGAGGTGCGCGGCGTGGACCGGGTGGTGGTGCGCGACGGTGACGCGATCAGCGCGCTGCTCACCCGGCTCGGGGCGCACGACAGCGTGCTGGCCTGGGAGGAGCGGCGGATGCGGCGCGAGGTGCGCGCCACCGCCAACCGCCTGGCCAACTTCGACGACGCCAACCTGCGTCGTTCCGCCAGGGCCGCGGTCGCGGCGGGGGCGCGGGTGCAGCGGGCGCTGGAGATCCTGGGGGACGAGGCGCCCGAGCACCTGGTCGTGGCCGGGCGGCTGCGGGTGGAGCACAAGCAGGCGTCGCTGGAGGAGCTGGGGCAGATCGCCGACCCGCCGCTGACCAAGGACGCGATCGCCGGACGGATCCGGCGGTTGCTGGCCATGGCCGACAAACGGGCCTCCGATCTGGGGATCCCCAACACTGAGGCCAATCTCACAGTGGACATGCTCGCGCCGTGAGGTGACGCGACGGTGAGGCGGCTGCTTTCGCGTGCCGGGCAGGTTGCACGCGGGCGCTCAGGGGGTGTCCGGGCGCGCGTCACGCGGTGGTGGCCGCCTTCGTCGTGGGATGGCGGATGGTCGGCCGTCCTGGCGTGGCGAGCGGTCGGCCGTCCTGGGTGGCGGGCGATCGGCCGGGGACGGCACGGTCAGGGGAACGTGTCAGGCGTCCCGTCCGTCGGGGGGTGTGCCGAGGATCGGCGTGGTGGTGGCGCGTCATGCGGTCTGCTGCCCGGTGGGCCGCGTTGGCGCCGCTGCGCGTGCCGTGCCGGCGGTTCCCGTTCGCCTGGCGTGTCGCCGCCGGTGTGCCGCCGTGAGCAGGCGGGCGGGTGAGGGGACCCGTCAGTCCTTCACGGGCTTGCGGGGGGTGAAGAGATCGGCCGTGGTCTTCGGGGTGGGCTGCTGCGCGGGCTCGAACGGGGCCCGGTACTCGGGCTCCTTCGTCTCCTCGGCCTCCGCCGCGTCCTCCTGCGCCCGCTGGGCCCGCCGCACCCGCGTCACTCGCAGCGTGAGCAGGGCGAACGCGGCCACGGCCGCCACGGCGACGTACAGCCACGCGGACCACGTCTCCGCGAGCGGCCCCCGGTACAGCGCGAGCGCGTCCTGCAGGCCGGTGTTGAAGTTGGTCATGTCGATGTCGCCCAGGTCGGCGGTGGCCGGTTCGGGCGAGGGGCCGCCGCGCAGGGCGGCGCCGTACAGGATGGAGGAGCCCGTGATCTGCCCGGCCACGACCGCGCCGCCCGCGAACAGCGCGGCGAACGGGAGCAGGACGAGGGAGCGCGGACGTACGGCGCCCGTCGCGAGAGCGACCAGTGCGGCGATCACGAGCGACAGGCCCAGCAGGACCGGATGGCCGCCCCAGAACGTGATGACGGCGGCCGGCAGGCTCTGCTGGAACAGCACGACCATCCCCATGCCGGCCGCGCAGACGAGCGCGGCGAGCAGCCCTGCTAGGAGTCCGGGCAGTAGGCCGGACCGCTTATGTGACATCTCAGCCCCCAGAGAATGCACGAATTTACTCCGACGAGTCGGGCACTTTACTCGAACCTCTCAAAACGTGTCGCCAGAACGGTGATTCGCAGGGCAGGGCCTGAAGTGGTCTAAACCAATTTGGTTCCGATAGGGTTCGTGGTAGAGGATCCCGCCCGCCGGTGGCTGAAGGATCCAGCCCGCCATCTGTTCGAGGAGATCGGTTCCCGTGAGCATTCGCGTAGGCGTCAACGGCTTCGGCCGCATCGGTCGCAACTTCTGGCGCGCTGTCGCCGCCAGCGGCAAGGACATCGAGATCGTCGCGGTCAACGACCTGACCGACACCGCGACGCTCGCCCACCTGCTGAAGTACGACAGCATCCTCGGCCGCCTGCCCTACGAGGTCAAGGCGACCAGTGACGAGATCACCGTTGACGGCAAGGCCATCAAGGTCTTCGCCGAGCGTGACCCGGGCAAGCTGCCCTGGGGCGACCTCGGCGTGGACGTGGTGGTGGAGTCGACCGGCCTGTTCACCGACGCCACCAAGGCGCGGGTGCACGCCGACAACGGCGCCAAGAAGGTGATCATCTCCGCCCCGGCGAAGAACGAGGACGTCACCGTCGTGCTGGGCGTCAACGACGGCGACTACGACCCGGCCAGCCACACGGTCATCTCCAACGCCTCCTGCACCACCAACTGCCTGGCGCCGATGGCGAAGGTCCTGCACGACACCTTCACCATCGAGAAGGGTCTGATGACCACCATCCACGCCTACACGCAGGACCAGAACCTCCAGGACGGCCCGCACAAGGACCTGCGCCGCGCCCGCGCCGCCGCGCTCAACGTGGTGCCCACCTCGACCGGCGCCGCCAAGGCCATCGGCCTGGTGCTGCCCGAGCTCAAGGGCAAGCTCGACGGGTTCGCCATGCGCGTGCCGATCCCCACGGGCTCGGCCACCGACCTGACCGTCGACGTCAGCCGCGACGTCACCGTCGAGGAGGTCAACGCCGCGGTCAAGGCCGCCGCCGAGGGCTCGCTCAAGGGCATCATCAGCTACACCGAGGACGAGATCGTCTCCTCCGACATCGTGACCGACCCGGCCTCCTGCGTCTTCGACGCCGGCCTGACCAAGGTCATCGGCAACCAGGTCAAGGTCGTCGGCTGGTACGACAACGAGTGGGGCTACTCCAACCGACTCGCCGACCTGGTCGAGCTCGTCGGCCGCGGTCTGTGAGCGAAGGTCAGGACGGCCTCTTTACCACGGGAGCATGAGCATGCGCACGCTCGACGATCTCGACGTGAAGGGGCGGCGCGTGCTCGTGCGCGCCGACCTCAACGTCCCCCTCGACGGGGAGAGGATCACCGACGACGGCCGCATCCGGGCGTCGGTGCCGACGATCAAGGCCCTGCTGGATCGGGGCGCCAAGGTCGTCGTCTGCGCCCACCTGGGCAGGCCCAAGGGCAAGGTCAACCCGGAATACTCGCTCGCGCCCGTCGCCGCGCGGCTCGGCGAGCTGCTCGGCCAGGACGTGGCCTTCGCCGCCGACGTGGTCGGCGAGAGCGCGCGGAGCACGGTCGAGGCGCTCCAGGACGGCCAGGTGGCCCTGCTGGAAAACCTGCGCTACGAGCCGGGCGAGGAGTCCAAGGACGACGCCACGCGCGGTGAGTTCGCGGCCAGGCTGGCGGGGCTGGCCGAGCTCTACGTGGGCGACGGCTTCGGCGCGGTGCACCGCAAGCACGCCAGCGTCTACGACGTGCCCGGGCTGCTGCCGCACGCCGCGGGCGGGCTGGTCGTGGCCGAGGTCGAGGTGCTGCGCAAGCTGACCGAGAGCCCCGAGCGGCCCTACGTGGTGGTGCTGGGCGGGGCCAAGGTCTCCGACAAGCTCGGCGTCATCGCCAACCTGCTGACCAAGGTCGACCGGCTGCTCATCGGCGGCGGCATGGCCTACACCTTCCTCAAGGCCCAGGGCCATGAGGTCGGGAGGTCGCTGCTCCAGGAGGACCAGCTCGACCAGGTGCGGGGCTTCCTCGACGAGGCCGCGCGGCGGGGCGTCGAGCTCGTGCTGCCCGTCGACGTGCTGGCGGCGGTCACCTTCGCCGCCGACGCCGAGCACGACGTGGTCGAGGCCACGGCCATCCCGGCCGACCGGGAGGGGCTCGACATCGGGCCGAGGACGCGCGAGCTGTTCGCGGCCAAGCTGGCCGACGCGAGGACGGTGTTCTGGAACGGGCCTATGGGCGTGTTCGAGTTCGAGGCGTTCTCCGGCGGCACCAGGGCGGTGGCCGAGGCGCTGATCGCCGGTGACGCCTTCACCGTGGTGGGCGGCGGTGACTCGGCGGCGGCCGTACGCAAGCTGGAGCTGCCCGAGGACGGTTTCTCGCACATCTCCACGGGTGGCGGCGCCAGCCTCGAATACCTGGAGGGCAAGACCCTCCCCGGACTCGCGGCCCTGGAGGACTGAACGGTGCAGCGCAAGCCGCTCATCGCCGGCAACTGGAAGATGAACCTCAACCATTTCGAGGCCATCGCCCTGGTCCAGAAGCTGGCCTTCGCGCTCAGCGACAAGGACTTCGACAAGGCCGAGGTCGCCGTCCTGCCGCCCTTCACCGACCTGCGCAGCGTCCAGACCCTGGTCCACGGCGACAAGCTCAGGATCGTCTACGGCGCCCAGGACCTGTCCGAGCACGACGGCGGCGCCTACACCGGCGAGGTGTCGGGCGCGATGCTGGCCAAGCTCGGCTGCGCCTACGTCGTGGTGGGCCACTCCGAGCGCCGGCAGTACCACGGCGAGGACGACGACCTGGTCAACGGCAAGGTGCGGGCGGCCTACCGCCACTCGCTGACGCCCATCCTGTGCGTGGGGGAGGGCCTTCCCGTGCGTCAAGCGGGGGGCCAGATCGCGCACTGTTTGGGACAACTCGACGGGGCGCTGCGCAAAATCAGCGCCGAGCAGGCAAAATCGATAGTGGTGGCCTACGAACCGGTGTGGGCGATCGGCACCGGTGAGGTGGCCACCCCGGAGGACGCCCAGGAGGTCTGCGGAGCGCTGCGGGTCAGACTCGCCGAGCTCTACGACCCCGAAGTGGCCTCCGCGATCCGTATCCTTTACGGTGGCTCGGTCAAGTCAGGAAACGTCGCCGGCATCATGGCTCAGCCGGATGTCGACGGCGCGCTCGTCGGTGGCGCCAGCATCGACGCCGGAGAGTTCGCGAAGATCTGCCGATTCTCCGATATGCCTGCCAACTGAGCCGTTCTGGGGGTGCGACTTGACATCAGGTCGTACCCTCAAGAGGCAAGTTTGAATCGTCACGCGTAACAGAGCACTGAAGGAACAGGCATACCGTGGTACTCGGAATCTCCATCGCCCTCATCCTGGCGAGCCTTCTCATGATCCTGCTCGTTCTGCTTCATAAGGGCAAGGGCGGTGGCCTGTCTGACATGTTCGGCGGCGGCTTCTCGTCGAACTTCGGTGGTTCCTCGGTGGTGGAGCGTAACCTCGACCGGCTGACCGTCATCACCGGCACGGTCTGGTTCGTCTGCATCATCGCTCTCGGCCTGCTCATGAGGCCGTGAGCTAGCAAGTCAACGCGTGACAGTGATTCTCCCCCCGTGTCTGTACGCGGGGCGATCGAGCGAGGAGTTCATCCGTGGGTAGTGGCAACGCGATCCGTGGCAGCCGAGTCGGCGCCGGCCCGATGGGGGAGGCCGAGCGTGGCGAGGCGGCTCCGAGAGTGCGGGTCTCGTTCTGGTGCGCCAACATGCACGAGACGCGCCCCAGCTTCGCCAGCGACGCGGCGGTGCCCGAGCTGTGGGACTGCCCGCGTTGTGGTCTCCCGGCCGGACAGGACGAGGAGGCGCCGCCTGCCCCGCCGAAGAACGAGCCGTACAAGACGCACCTGGCCTACGTGAAGGAGCGCAGGAGCGACAAGGACGGCAAGGCGATCCTGGAGGAAGCACTGGAGCGCCTGCGCAACAACAAGTCCCCCTGGTAGTGGTGGCGGACGACGAAGGGGCCCCGGGCGGCTGCCCGGGGCCCCTTCGTCGTGTCCGCCGTGAGAGAGCCGTCGGTCAGCTCTCGTGGACCGGCTCGCCGTCCACGAACGTCATGCGCACCCGCGTCGTCCAGATCTCGCCCGGCGGCAGCTCGAACGGGTCGCGGTCCAGCACCACCAGGTCGGCGGGGCGGCCCGGCTCGATGACGCCGGCGGGGGAGCGGTTGATCCAGGCCGAGCCCGCCGTGTACGCGGTCATGGCCGTGGCCAGGTCCATCCGCTGGCCGGGCAGGAACGGCGTCTGCGCCGTCGGGTAGCCCGCGTGCAGCGAACCGCCGGGCTCGGTGCGGTTGACCGCCACGTGCATGCCCTGCAGCGGATCGGCGTCGGAGACCGGCCAGTCGCTGCCCGCGCAGAGGCGGGCCCCGGTGGCCAGCAGGTCCGCGAACGGGTACTGCCACGACGAACGCGGCTCGCCCAGGTACGGCAGCGTCAGCTCGTCCATCTGGGCGTGGTGCGTGGCCCACAGCGGCTGCAGGTTGGCGGTGACGCCCAGGGCGGCGAAGCGCGGCACGTCGGACGGCTCGATGATCTGCAGGTGGGCGATGTGGTGCCGGTTGGCGGGATCGGTGCCCTCGAAGGAGTCGAGCGCCTCGCGCACCGCCCGCTCGCCGATGGCGTGCACGTGCACCTGGAAGCCGAGCCGGTCGAGCTCGGCGACGCACTCGCGCAGCAGGGCCGGATCCACGTACGACAGCCCCGTGCCCCCGCACAGGCAGTAGGGCTCCAGGGTCGCGGCGGTGAAGTTCTCCGTGATGCCGTCCTGCATGATCTTGACCGAGCCGGCCCGGAACCGGTCGAGGCCCTCGGCCGACGCGCGCCGTGCCACCAGCTCCTCGATCTGATCGAGCCCGCGCGTCCTGTCCCACCACAGCGCGCCCACGACGCGCGCCCGCAGCATCCCTGAGCGGGCCGCTGCCAGGTAGGCGGGCAACTGGTCCTGCGAGCCCGCGTAGGAGCCCACGATGGCGTCCTGCCAGCCGGTGATGCCCAGCGAGAACAGGTGCCGCTGTGCCTCCGCCAGCGCGTCCTGGAGGTCCTGGGGCGTCGGGCGGGGCGTGAGCAGGCCGACCAGGTCCATCGCGCCCTCGTGCAGGACCCCGGTCGGCGCGCCCGTGGGGTCGCGCTCGATGCGGCCGTCGGCGGGGTCGGGCGTGTCGCGGGTGATGCCGGCCCGTTCGAGCGCGCGGGTGTTGACCCAGGCGGCGTGGTGGTCGCGCTGGATCAGATAGGCGGGGCGGTCGAGGAAGTCGATCTGTTCGCGGTGCGGCAAGCCATCCGAAAATGCCGACATGTCCCAGCCGCCGCCATCAATCCACTCTTTATCAAGATTTTTCGCCGCATAGTCGGCGATCTTTTCTCTGTACGCGTCCAGTCCGTATTTGTCGGACAAATCGCACTTCGCGCGTTCAAGGCCCGCCTGGATGGGATGGATGTGCGCGTCGGTGAAACCGGGCACCAGCAGCCCGCCGTCGAGATCCACCGTCTCGCCGGCCCGCGGCGCCGGCTCCCCTTCCGCGACCACCGCGGCGATCACGCCGTCCCGCACCAGCACGGATCCGGCCAGGACACCCTTCGGGGTGAAGACGCGACCGCCTCGGAAGAGGATGCTCATGGGCGTTCCTTTCTAGTGGCCGGTGATCATATCGGCGAACCGGGCCAGGGCGGAGGTGCGCGGCATCGTCCGCTCCCGGTGGTCGGCCATCCGGTACAGGCGGTACATCGCGTGCACGCCCGCCCAGCGCAGCGGCTCGGGCTCCCAGCGGCGCACCCGGTGGCCCACCCACGGCAGCGACGTCAGCTCCGTCTCCTCGCCGAGTATCAGGTCGCGCAGCGTGCGCCCGGCCAGGTTGGTGGTGGTCACGCCGTGGCCGGTGTAGCCGCCCGCCCAGCCCAGGCCCGTCGCGGGGTCCACGTGCACGGCCGAGCACCAGTCGCGTGGCACCGCCAGCACACCCGACCAGGCGTGCGCGACCGAGGAGGAGCGGGCGGCGGGGAAGAAGCCGGTCAGCAGCCGCCACAGGGCCTCGACGGTCCACTCGTGGGTGTGGCCGCGGGCGTCCACGCGCGAGCCGTACAGGTACGGGCGGCCGCGCCCGCCGAAGGCGATCCGGTCGTCGGCCGTGCGCTGGGCGTACATGTAGTAGTGGGCCATGTCGCCGAGCAGCTCCGCGCCCTGCCAGCCGACCTCGTCCCAGAACGACGCGGGGAGGGGCTCGGTGACGATCATCGAGCTGTTCATCGGCAGCCACTGCCTGCGCAGGCCGCGCAGCCGGGCGGTGAAGCCCTCGGTCGCGCGGATCACGTGGCCGGCCGTCACCGTGCCGTACGGCGTACGCGCCCGGTGCGGGGCGATGGCGGTCACCGGGGTGCGCTCGTAGACGGGCACGCCCAGCTCGCGCACCGCCCTGGCCAGGCCGCGTGCCAGCTTGGCCGGCTGGATCCTGGCGCAGTGGGGGCTCCAGGAGGCCGCCAGAGCGCCGGAGACGCGTACCCGGTCCGCCGGGTCCACCAGGCGCAGATCGGCCTCCTCGATGCCCCAGGAGCGGGCGGAGGCCACCGTCTCGCGCAGCCGGGCGGCCTGGGCCGGGGTGCGGGCGACGTTCAGCACGCCGCCCTTGACCAGGTCGCAGTCGATGGACTCCCGCTCGCAGACCGCGATGACCTCGTCGATCGAGGCGTACATGGCGCGCTGGAGCCGCCGCGCGCCTTCCCCGTAGCGCTCGTGCGAGCCGGCCAGGTCGCCGGTGAGCCAGCCGCCGTTGCGTCCCGAGGCGCCGAACCCGGCGAACTCCTGCTCCAGCACCACCACGTTCAGTGACGGGCGGGCCCGCTTGAGGTAGTAGGCGGTCCACAGGCCCGTGTAGCCGGCGCCGACGATGGCCACGTCGGCCCGAAGGTCGCCGTCGAGCCGAGGGCCGGCGGCGGGCAGCCCGGACGACCGGTACCAGAAGGAGACGTCGCCGTTCACGAACCCGGTCGACAAAGGGACACTCATAGCGACATATCCTCCTATATCGGGATAAGTCGGCGCATCATGCGACGAAATACGCAATGTAAACACGTCGGTAGCGGCCGTGTAACAGCCGCGGGGCATGCTCGTGCCCATGGGATTCCTGCGCATCCGAACGACGGTGGACGAGCGACCCGGCCGGCTGGCCTCGCTGGCCTCGGCCCTTGCCGACAGGGGCGGCAACATCCTCGGCCTGAGCGTACAGTCCGACACCGACGGCACCGTCGACGAGTTCGTCGCCGACATCCCGGCCAGCGCCGAGACCGTGCGCGAGGCCCTCGAGGCGGCCGGCGGCCGCCGCGTCGAGGTGGTGCCCGCCACCGCCCACGAGCTGACCGACGAGCCCACCAGGGCGCTGCTGCTGGCCTCCAGGCTGCGCACGATGCCCTGGCGGCTGCCGGAGCTGCTGGCCGAGCTGCTGCGCGCGGACGACGCCCGGTGGATCTATGGTGAGCCCGTGAGTGATCTTCCCGACCCGACCCAGCTCGTCGTCCCGGTCGCCCCCAGGCGCGCCGTCCGCCTGCGCCGTTCCGAGCTGCCGTTCACGCTGACCGAGGCGGCCAGGGCGGCCTCCTTCGCCCGGCTGGCCCAGCCCGCGACGGAGCCGGCCACGGCGGAGCGCGCGATCAAGGTCGCCGACGGCGCGGAGGTGACGGTGCGCCCGCTCACCTCGATCTACCGCGAGGCGGTGCGCGACCTGCACGACAGGTGCTCGCCGGAGTCGCGCAGGTTCCGCTACTTCACCGCCATGCCGGCGCTGCCGCCGCGCGCGTTCGACAAGCTCTGCGACAGGAGCAAGGGATATTCGCTGGTCGCGGGGCACGACGGGCAGGTGGTGGGCATGGCCAACCTCATGTTCACCCCCGACCCCGGGATCGCGGAGATGGCCTTCCTGGTCGAGGACCGCTGGCAGGGGCGCGGTCTGGGCACGGCGATGGCCAGAATGCTCGTACGAGCGGCCCGCGATCTGGGGTACGCCGAGGTCAGGGCCACCATGCTGTCGGACAACGCGCGGATGCGCCGGCTGCTGGTCGCGCTGGGCGCCGGCCTCGCCTACACCGAGGACCCGGGAGTGATGGAGGCCCGGCTCCCGGTCGGCGCGCTGGCCTCGGTCTGAGGCGTCCCGAGTCCGGGGGTCTCGGCCTGAGACGGACGGGGGGCGGCCTCCGTCACCGCCGGGCCGAGCCCGCGATCGCCTCAGCCCAGGCCCGCCTCGTCGTTGCCCGCCTGACCGGGCGGGTCCCGCTTCTCGATGCCGAGGTGGCGTTCGATGCGGTCGAGGCTCTCCTGGATCTGCGTGAGCCGCTCGCTCAGCACGGAGCCGCCGGCGAAGAACATCTCGGCCGGACGTTCCTTGGGGGCGCGGCCCACGCGGTCGAGCACGCGCTGGCGTACGTCCACCAGGTCGGCGCCGGCGTCCGCCAGCGCCGAGGCGGCCAGCCCCTCGCCCTCCCTGATCAGCCCGAGCAGGATGTGCTCGGTGCCGATGTAGTTGTGCCGCAGCTGCAGCGCCTCGCGCAGTGACAGCTCCAGGACCTTCTTGGCGCGCGGCGTGAACGGGATGTGCCCGCTCGGCGCCTTGCTGCCGTGGCCGACCTCGCGCTCGACATACGCGCGTACGTGCTCGATGTCCACGCCGCAGCTGTCGAGCACCAGCGAGGCGAGCCCTTCACCCTCGTGGACGAGGCCGAGCAGCAGATGTTCTGTGCCGATGTAGTTGTGGCTCATCATCCGCGCCTCCTCCTGAGCGAGGACGACGACCCTGCGCGCACGGTCGGTGAAGCGTTCGAACACCGGATGCCTCCGTTCGGCTGGGGCTGCCTCCACTATGCGCTAGAAACCCGGCCGTGTGGGGTATTTGTCCTGTGTGGATCTTGACGAGGTGGCCGGCCGCCTGTATGAGTTGCCGCCGTCCGAGTTCACCGCCGCGCGCACGGCGGAGGCCCGCGCGGCCAAGGACGCGGGGGACGCACGGCTCTCGCGCGACATCGCGAGACTGCGCCGGCCGACGGTCTCCGCCTGGGCGGTGAACCGGCTGGCCCGCGAGCATCCCGACGCGCTCGCCGAGCTCCTCGACGTGGGCGAGAGCCTGCGCGCGGCTTGGGAACGGCAGGACGCGGGCAAGCTGGCCGAGCTGACCCGGCGGCGGGGCGAGGTGACCGGGAGGGCGGGCCGGCTCGCGCGGGAGGGTGTGAACCTGTCGGCCGCCGCGGGGGCCGAGGTGGACCAGACGCTGGACGCCGCCGTCGTGGACGCGGGCGCGGCCCAGGAGGTGCGCCGCGGCCGGCTGGACAAGCCGCTGCGGTTCAGCGGCTTCGCGCCCGCCCCCGTCCCACGCGGGCGTCCTGCCGCCGCCAGAGGGAGACGCGGCAGCGGTACGGAGGACACGGAGAAGGCGCGGGCGGAGGCGCGGGAGGAGGAGGCCAGGAAGCGCGCCGAGGTCGAGGCCAGGAAGGCCGAGGAGCGGCGGGAGGCCGAGGCGGCGCACCGGGAGTGGCGCGAGGCCCTGGACGCGGCCGAGAGGGAGCACGGCGAGCGCGCGGAGAAGGTGGCGCGGCTGGAGCGGAAACTGGCCAAGGCACGCAAGAAGCTGGACGACAGCGCCCAGCGGCTGGAGGTGACGCGCCGCGAGGAGCGGCACGCCCGCCTGCGCCTGGAACGCTAGGTGATCTCCGAAGCGCCGGGAACGTGCGCCGGTGATGTGCGCAATGTCGTGAACCAGAGCCGGTGATCTACGAAACGTCCGGAACGATTAGTCTGTGATCAACGCAACGGTTCCGCATCCCTGGAGCGCCGATGACCGCCTGGACCCCAGCCTCCATGCCCGACCTGAGCGGCAAGTCGGCCGTCGTGACCGGCGCCAACAGCGGCATCGGGTACCCCACCGCGCTGGAGCTGGCCAGACACGGCGCCCACGTCATCGTGGCGGCGCGCGACCAGGGCAGGGGCGAGGAGGCGGTCGCGCGGATCCTGCGGGAGGCGCCCGGGGCCCAGGTCGAGTACGGGCGGCTCGACCTCGCCGATCTCTCCTCGGTCAGGGACTTCGCCGCGGGCGTGCGCAAGCTCGACCTGCTGATCAACAACGCCGGCATCGCCATGGTCCCCAGGGGCACGACCAGGGACGGCTTCGAGATGCAGTTCGGCACCAACCACCTGGGGCACTTCGCGCTCACCGGGCTGCTGCTGCCGCTGCTGATCGCCGCTCCAGGGGCTCGGGTCGTGACCGTGACCAGCGACGCGCACAACGCGGGCCGGATCGACTTCGACGATCTGGGCCTGGAGCGCCGCTACGGCCGCATGTCCGCGTACGGGCGCTCCAAGCTCGCCAACGTGCTGTTCGCGCTGGAGTTGCAGCGGCGGGCCGACAAGGCGGGGGGCGATCTGCTCAGCACGGTGACCCACCCCGGCCCGACGGCCACCCGGATCGTCAAGGTGGGGCCGTTGCAGCCGCTGGTGGAGCTGGTGCTGAAGCCGGCCGCCGCGGGCGCCGTTCCTTCGCTGTACGCGGCCACCTCGCCCGACGTGCGCGGCGGCGAGTACTTCGGCCCCAAGGCCAAGCTGCTCGTCCCGTCGGAGCGGGCCCGCTCGGAGGAGCTGGCCGCGCGCCTGTGGGAGGTGTCGGCCGAGCTGACAGGCGTGCGGTACGAGGCGCTCGCCGGCCGCTGAGGGACCGGGGGGTGCGGTTCGAGGGCGCCGGCCGGCCGCTGAAAGGACGGGCCCGCGTCGGTGACTGGGGACGTCTGGCGGCGACTCGGCTGCTGGGGACGTTCGGCGGAGACTCCTTGCCGGGGTCGTCCCGCGGTGACTCAGCGGTGCGCGCGGGCGAGGTGGGCGCAGACCGGGAACCCCGCCCGCTCGTACGGCGCCGCCAGCCGCAGGTAGCAGGCCCTGATCCGCTCGGCGACCTCCGGCGGCTGCCGGCCGATGACCGCGAACCGGGGACCGCCCGCCAGCACGATCTCCGTCCACCAGGCCGCGAGGTCGACCCGGTGCCGCCACCTGACCTCCTCCACGACGGCCTGCCTGAACCCGGCCTCCGCCAGCAGCGAGGTGAAGCGCTCGGGCGTGTCGTGCGCGGTGAACGAGCGGACCGGCGGCTCGTAGGGGATCCCGGCCTCGGCGATGGCGTCGGCGATCACGCCGGTGGCCGTCATCTCGTCGGCCTTCCACCAGGTCAGCCCGATCGTGCCGCCCGGCCGCAGCACACGGTGCAGCTCTGTCAGTGCCGCGGCGGCGTCGGGAACGTGATTGATGATGAAATTTCCGGCTATTCCATCAAATTGCTCGTCATAGAACGGCAGCTCGGGCAGCGCCGCCGGCCGGACCTTCGCGGACGGATTGCGGCGGGCGGTCAGCGCCACCATGCCCGGATCGACGTCCACGGCCGTCACCTCGGCCCCCGCCGCCAGCGCCGCCGACGTCACCACCCCGGTCCCACAGCCCACGTCGAGCAGGCGCGGGGCGCGGCCCCCCGCCACGCGGTCCACGTCGAGCAGGCGCAGGGCAGGGTCGCGAGCCACGGAGGCGACGAGGAGACCGGCGGTGTGGGCCGTGAGGCGGGCGAAGCCGCGGTCGTAGGCTTCGGCGTCGGTCACGCGCCCCAGCCTAGCCCAGCCACAGAATCTAACAAATGACTGTGAGATTTAGCGGCGAAGCCTGTATTTCCGGGAAGCGCCGCCCCTATGGTCGTCGGCATGACCCTTGACGCCTTCATCGACGCCCTGCCCAAGGTCGAACTGCACGTGCACCTGGTGGGCTCGGCCTCGGTGCCCACCGTGCTGGAGCTGTCGCGCCGCCACCCCGGCAGCGAGGTGCCCACCTCGGAGGAGGAGCTGCGCCGCTTCTACACCTTCACCGACTTCCCCCACTTCGCCCAGGTCTACGGGGCCGTCAACTCCCTGGTACGCGAGCCGGAGGACGTGGCCACCCTCGTCCTCGGCCTGGCCCGCGACCTCGTCCCGCAAGGGGTCAGGTACGCCGAGCTGCAGGTCACCCCGTACGCGCACCACATGGTCGGCCTGCCCATGCGGGCCGTCACCGAGGCGCTGGACGTGGCCTCCAGCCGTTCGCTCAGCGAGTACGGGGTGGAGATGGCCTACATCTTCGACATCCCCGGCGAGTACGGCGAGGAGGCCGCGAAGGTGACCCTGGAGCACGCCCTGCGAGAACCTCCCGCCGCGCTGGTAGGTTTCGGCATCGGCGGGATCGAGCAGGAACGCCCCAAATACCGCGACGCCTACCGTTCGGCGTTCTCGGCCGCCCGCGCGGCGGGCCTGCACAGCGTGCCCCACGGCGGGGAGATGAGCGGGCCCGAGACGATCTGGGAGGTCATCGACGGCTACGGCGCCGAGCGCATCGGCCACGGCATCAACTGCCTGTCAGACCCCCGCCTGGTGGCGCACCTGCGCGAGACGCAGCTTCCGCTGGACGTGTGCCCGACCTCCAACGTGTGCACGGGCCAGGTCGCCGGGATCGAGGACCACCCGCTGCCCCGGCTGCTGGAGGAGGGGCTGTTCGTCACGCTCAACAGCGACGACCCGCCGATGTTCGCCACGACGACGGCCGCGGAGTACCGGGCGGTGGCGCGGGCGTTCGGATTCGGGAAGGAGCGGCTGGCGGAGTTCGCGCGGAACGGGGTGCGGGCGTCGTACCTGAGCGAGGAGCGCAAGCGGCTGCTCATCGAGGAGATCGACGCGCTGACCGGCCAGGAGGCCGCACAGGCGCCGGGGGCGCAGGAGCCGGGCGCGTAGAGACCGGCCGGGGAGACGAGCGCGAGCAGGCCGACGGGAACCACCACAGTTGCGAGCGAGCCGGCGAGAACCGCCGCGGGCGTGACCCCGGCCGATCGGCGAGGG
>NZ_BAAAMU010000076.1:11362-15678 GCF_039529435.1 Nonomuraea maheshkhaliensis | reverse complement strand
CGCCCGCGGCGGCCCGCAGGCGTTACGGGGAGGCGATGCGGCCCAGGCGCGGCGGGATCTTGCCGGCCGCCGCCCGTTCCAGCAGGAACAGCGTCCGCCCCCGCCCTCTGGCCCCGGCCGCGAGCACCTGGACGGGCCCGGACTTCGACAGGGCCAGCCGCACCGCGCCCGACTTCTCCTCACCGGCCGCCACCACCCACACCTCGCGCGAGGCCTGGATGGCGGGCAGCGTCAGCGAGATGCGCGTGGGCGGCGGCTTCGGCGAGCCGTGCACCGCCACCACCGGGCGCGTGTCGTAGAGCGCGGGCAGGCCGGGGAACAGCGAGGCCACGTGCGCGTCGGGGCCCATGCCGAGCAGCATCACGTCGAAGTTCGGTACCGGCCCGTGGTCCTCGGGCCTGGCGGCCCTGCGCAGCTCGGCGGCGTAGGCGTCGGCGGACTCCTCGGCCGTCATGCCCGAGTCGGGGCCGCGCATGACGTGGACCCGCTCGGGGTCCACGTCCACGTGGTCGAGCAGCGCCTCGCGGGCCCCGGTCTCGTTGCGCTCCTTGTCGCCCGAGGGGACGAACCTCTCGTCGCCCCACCACACGTCCAGGCGCCGCCAGTCGACGGCGTCCCTGGCCGGGGTGGCGGCGATGGCGGCCAGCGTGGCCGTGCCGACCGTGCCGCCCGTCAGGACGATCGAGGCCGAGCCCTTGGCCGACTGCACGTCGACCAGGCGGGTGATGATCCGCGCCGCCACGGCCTTGGCCAGGACGTCCGCGTCGCGGTGCACGACGATGCCGGGAACGCTCACGGTCGCCATCCCTTGAACTGTCGTCATCCCTTGTACGTCCTCGCGAACCGCTTGACGGCGGTCTCGTAGATCTCGTCGGTGTCCAGCCTGCGCAGCTCCTCGGCCATCAGCTCCGAGGTCTGCCGCCTGGCCAGTGCCACGTTGCGGTCGGGCTGGCCGGGACGCGACAGCTTGGCCAGCCGGGCGTCGGTCCTGACCACGGCGAGCTCGCCGTCGCCCAGCTGCAGGCGTACGGCGGTCAGGCCGGGGCCGGCGGACTCGGCGACCTTCATGCTCACGCCCAGCCGCTCCGACAGCCAGGCGGCCAGCAGCGGCGCGCTCGGATGCCCGGGAGCGGCCTCCACGACGCCCTTGCGCACCTTGCCCACCGGCTGGTCGAACGCGGCCGCCAGCAGGCTGCGCCACGGCGTCAACCGGGCCCAGGCCAGGTCGGTGTCACCGCGCGCGTACCCCTTGGCCCTGATCACCAGCGACTTGACGCCGCCGTCGTCGAAACCCTTGGCGTCGGTGATGCGCCGCTGCGCCAGCGCCCCGATCGCGTCCTTGGAGGGCACGTCGGGAGCCGCGCCCGGCCACCACGCCACCACCGGGGTGTCCGGCAGCAGCAGCGGGCTGACCACGGAGTCGGCGTGCTCGGTCAGCTCGCCGTACAGGCGCAGCACGACGACCTCGCCGGGCGTGTTCTCGCCGATCCGCAGCTCGGCGTCGAGCCTGATGGGCTCGTCCTCCTCGCGCTTGATCACCACGATGATGCGCGACGGGTGCTCGCGGGCCGCCTCGGTGGCCGCGCGCAGCGCGTCGTACTGGTGGCGCTCCTCGCTGACCACGACGAGCGTCAGCACCATGCCGATGGCCGGCGCGCCCATCTGGTGACGCAGGTGCATGAACTGGGCGGAGATCTTGCCCGCCGTCGTGTCCGTCAGCATGAAAGTAGTCATCAGAGCCTCCTCCACACCCGGCCGTCGCGGGCCATCATCGCGTCGGCCGACTCGGGCCCCCACGATCCTGACTCGTAACCCTCGGGCTGGCCCTGCGTGGCCCAGAACTCCTCGATCGGGTCGAGGATCTTCCACGACAGCTCCACCTCCCGCTGGTGCGGGAAGAGCGGCGGGTCGCCGATCATCACGTCGAGCAGCAGCCGCTCGTACGCCTCCGGTGACGACTCCAGGAACGACTCCCCGTAGGCGAAGTCCATGGAGACGTCGCGGACCTCCATCTGCGTGCCCGGCACCTTCGAGCCGAAGCGCACGGTGATGCCCTCGTCCGGCTGCACCCGGACGACCAGGGCGTTCTGGCCCAGGATCTCGGTGTCATCGGCGCTGAAGGGCAGGTGCGGGGCCCGCTGGAACACCACGGCCACCTCCGTCACCCGGCGGCCCAGACGCTTGCCCGTGCGCAGGTAGAACGGCACGCCGGCCCAGCGCCGGTTGGCGATCTCCAGCTTGATGGCGGCGTAGGTCTCGGTCGTGGACGCGGCCGAGATGCCGTCCTCCTGGAGGTAGCCGACCACCTTCTCGCCGCCCTGCCAGCCCGCGGAGTACTGGCCGCGGGCCGTGTTGAGGGCCAGGTTGGCCGGCAGGCGCACGGCCTTGAGCACCTTCTCCTTCTCCCGCCGCAGCGCCGAGGCGTCGAAGGAGGTCGGGTCCTCCATGGCGACGAGGGCGAGCAACTGGAGCAGGTGGTTCTGGATCACGTCGCGGGCCGCGCCGATGCCGTCGTAGTAGCCGGCCCGGCCGCCGATGCCGATGTCCTCGGCCATCGTGATCTGCACGTGGTCGACAAAGCCGCGGTTCCAGATGGGCTCGTAGAGGTTGTTGGCGAACCTCAGCGCCATGATGTTCTGGACGGTCTCCTTGCCCAGGTAGTGGTCGATCCTGAAGATCGAGCTCTCCGGGAAGGCCGAGGTGGTGATCTCGTTCAGCTCGTGGGCCGACTGCAGGTCGTGGCCGAACGGCTTCTCGATGACCACCCGCCGCCACGACCCGTCGGGCGCGTCGGACAACCCCGTCCGCTTGAGCTGCTCCACCACCGTCGGGAAGAACTTCGGCGGCACGGACAGGTAGAAAGCGTAGTTTCCGCCCGTGCCCCTGGTCTCGTCGATCTCGGCCAAGGCCATGGCCAGCGCGTCGAAGGCCCCGTCGTCCGAGAACTCGCCGGGGACGAAGTGGATGCCCTCACGCAGTTGCTTCCATACCTCCTCGCGGAAGGGCGTCCTGGCGTGGGCCTTGACGGCGTCGTGCGTCAACTGGGCGAAGTCCTGGTCCTTCCAATCCCGCCGGGCGAACCCGACCAGGGAGAATCCGGGCGGCAGCAGCCCCCGGTTGCCCAGGTCGTAGATCGCCGGCAGCAGCTTGCGCTTGGCCAGGTCCCCCGTCACGCCGAACAACACCATCACACATGGTCCCGCCACCCGGGGCAGCCGCTTGTCGCGCGGATCGCGCAGCGGGTTGGCGGCTGCCACCTCCATGGTGGTGGCGGTGCCCGCGACGGCGGCCGCCACGGTGGCCGCCCTCCTCCGCGGGTGCTGCCGGGTCTGTCATCTCAAGCCTCCTGTGCGGCTGCGAGCAAACGCGCGACTCCGGCCGCGCGGTCGGTCAAGTGCAGGCGTACGGCCGGGCGCCCGCGGGTCTCCAGCGCCCCCAAATCGCCGAGCGCCTGCGCGAGCTGGAGCCGGCCCAGCGTGTACGGTCTGCCCGGCACGGCGACGTCGTCGGTCACCGCCCCGGTGATCTGCAGGAACACCCCGTTCTGCGGGCCACCCTTGTGATATTGCCCAGTCGAGTGCAGATATCGCGGCCCCCACCCGAACGTGACCGGCCGGTCGGTGCGCAGCGCGAGCAGCGCCCGCAGCGTGGCCGGATCGGCCATCATCCAGGCGTCGGTCATCTGCTCGAAGTCGGCCCCGTCGGGCACCGGCGCGTCGAAGGCCGCCAGCCGGTCGAGGTAGGCCGTGATCGCCAGGTAGCCGTCGCCCGGGACCGCGTCCAGCAGCTCGGAGAACAGGTGGGGCAGGTCCTTGGCCGTCGTCGGCCCGTACGCCTCGACCGGGCCGTCCACGAACGCGGGCGCGCCGGCGGGCAGGTCGGGCAGGTCCGGCAGAGCGGCGGTGTCCGCCTTCGACTCGGCCACGTTCGGCTGGTCGAAGGGGTCGATGCCGAGCACGGTCCCGGCGATGGCGGTGGCGTACTCCCAGACGAGGAACTGCGCGCCGAGCGGCCCGTCGACGCGGACGTCGCCGACGTCGGACTCGATCGCCACGACCAGCTCGTCAGCCGTCCCCGAAGGGTCGGCGGCCACGACAGGCAGGATCCCCCTGCCCTGCTTGCCGGTGGACTCGGCGACGAGCTGCTCGATCCAGTCGGGCAGCCCGGTGATGGCCGAGAGCTGGTCTTCGAGCAGCAGCTTGTCGCGCCCGGCCAGGGCCGCGCCGGCGAGCGCGGCGCCCAGGTCGAGGCCGGGATTGCCGCTGTCGAGCGACAGCAGCGCCAGCACCTCTTCGGCGTTGTCGAGCAGCCGCTCG
>NZ_BAAAMU010000076.1:0-11352 GCF_039529435.1 Nonomuraea maheshkhaliensis | reverse complement strand
GGCCGAGGCCCGCCAGCGCGGCGGGCACCAGCCCGAACGCCGACAGCGCCGAATAACGGCCGCCCACGCCGGGAGGGCCGAGCACCAGGTCGTAGCCGGACTCCACGGCCCGCCGCTCCAGCGGCGAGCCCGGGTCGGTGACGACCACGACGCGCCCCGCGGGCGCGAGGCCCGCCTCGGTGAAGAGCCGCTCGTAGATCCGCAGCAGGCAGTCGGTCTCCACGGTCGAGCCGCTCTTGCTCGCCACCACCAGGACCGTGGACTCCAGCCCCTCGGCCAGGGCCCGGCGGACCTGCCCGGGATCGCTCGTGTCGAGCACCGTGAGCGGCACGTCGGCGGTGTCACAGATGACCTGCGCCGCCAGCGAGGAGCCGCCCATCCCGGCCAGGACCACGTTCGTCAGGCCCGCGGCGCGGGCCCGGCCCGCGAGCTCGCCCAGGACGGGCAGCAGCTCGCGGGAGGAGCGGGGCAGGGTCAGCCAGCCGAGCCTGACCGCCGCCTCCGCCTCGGCGTCCTCACCCCACAGCGTGGGGTCGCCGGCGGCGAGCCGCGCGGGCACGCCGCCCGCGACGAGGCGCCCCGCGACGGAGGAGGCGGCCGAGGCCACCCCCTCCTCGCGGTAAGAGACCTCCATCACGGAACCAGGTTCTTGGTGACGCTCTCGAGCAGCTCGTTCCAGGACGCCTCGAACTTCTCCACGCCCTCGTCCTCCAGGACCTTCACCACGTCGTCGTAGTCGACGCCGGCGTCCTTGAGCGCGGCCATGGTGTTCCAGGCCTGCTCGTAGAAGGGACGCACGGTGTCGCCGGTGATGTTGGCGTGGTCGGCCGTGGCGTCGAGCGTCTTCTCCGGCATCGTGTTGACGGTGCCGGGCGCGACGAGCTGGTCGACGTAGAGGGTGTCGGAGTATTCGGGGTTCTTGACCCCGGTCGAGGCCCACAGCGGCCGCTGCGGGCGCGCGCCGGCGGCGCGCAGGCGCTGCCAGCGCTCGGAGTTGACGACGTCCTCGAACGCCGCGTACGCCAGGCGCGCGTTGGCCACGCCCGCCTTGCCCTTGAGCTCCGGCTTGCCGAGCTGGTCGAGCCGCTTGTCGATCTCGGTGTCGACGCGGCTGACGAAGAACGAGGCCACCGACTCGATCGAGCCCAGGTCGAGACCCTTGGCCTGGGCCGCCTCCAGGCCCGTCAGCCAGGCGTCCATGACCGCGCGGTAGCGCTCAAGGGAGAAGATCAGCGTGACGTTGACGCTGATGCCCTCGGAGATCGCCTGCGTGATCGCGGGCAGCCCCTCCACCGTGGCCGGGATCTTGATCAGCAGGTTGGGCCGGTCGACCAGCCACCACAGCGCGCGGGCCTCGGCGATCGTCTTCTCGCTCTCGCGGGCCAGGCGCGGGTCCACCTCCAGCGACACGCGGCCGTCCACGCCGCCGCTGGCGTCGTAGACCGGGCGCAGCACGTCGGCGGCCCAGCGGATGTCGTAGGTGGTGATGGCGCGTACGGCCTCGCCCACGTCGACGCCGCGTACGGCCAGGTCGTGCAGCTGGCTGTCGTAGGCGTCGCCCTTGCTCAGCGCGCTGGCGAAGATCGTCGGGTTGGAGGTCACCCCGACGACGTTCTTCTCCTTGATCAGCTGGTCGAGGTTGCCCGTGCGCAGGCGCTCGCGGCTGATGTCGTCGAGCCAGATGGCAACGCCCTGGCCGGACAGCTTGTTGAGGTTCTCGCTCATGTCTTTCTCAGTTTCCCGTCGTCTCGCCCTTGTCCTGACCCAGCTTGGCCAGGCTCGCCTTGGCCGCGGCCGCCACGCGCTCCGCCGTCAGTCCGAACTGCTCGTACAAAGTCTTGTACGGGGCGGAGGCACCGAAGTGTTCGAGACCGACCACTTCGCCGCACTCGCCGACGTAGGCGTGCCAGCCGAGCGCGATGCCCGCCTCGACCGCCACGCGAGCCCGGATCGACGAGGGCAGAACCGTCTGCCTGTATGCGGAATCCTGCCCGTTGAACCACTCCACACACGGCATCGAGACCACTCGCGTGGGGATGCCCTGCGCCTCCAGGATCTCGCGGCCGTTGACCGCGATCTCCACCTCGCTGCCGGTGGCGATGAGGATGACCCTCGGCTGGCCGTCGGACGCCTCGCGCAGCACGTAGCCGCCGCGGGCCACGCCGTCGGCGCTCGTGCCCTCGTAGACCGGCAGGTTCTGCCGGGTGAGCGCCAGCGCGGCGGGCCGGTCGGTGTGCTCCAGCACGGCCTTCCACGCGTACGCGGTCTCGTTGGCGTCGGCCGGGCGCACCACGTCGAGACCGGGGATCGCGCGCAGCGCCCACAGGTGCTCGATCGGCTGGTGGGTCGGGCCGTCCTCGCCCAGGCCGATGGAGTCGTGCGTCCACACGTACGTGACCGGCAGCTTCATCAGCGCGGCCAGGCGCACCGAGGGACGCATGTAGTCGGAGAAGACCAGGAACGTGCCGCCGTAGGGGCGGGTGCCGCCGTGCAGCGCGATGCCGTTGAGAATGGCGCCCATGGCGTGCTCGCGGATGCCGAAGTGCAGCGTGCGGCCGTAGCGGTTGCCGGGGAACGCCTTGGTCTGGAACTCCTCGGGGATGAAGGACGGCTCGCCCTTCATCGTGGTGTTGTTGGACTCGGCGAGGTCGGCCGAGCCGCCCCACAGCTCGGGCAGCACCGGCGCCAGCGCGTTGAGCACCTCGCCGGAGGCCTTGCGGGTGGCCACCGAGGAGCCCTCCTCGAACGACGGCAGCGCGGTGGCCCAGCCGGCCGGCAGCTCCCGGTGGGAGATGCGGTCGAGCTCGGCGGCGCGCTCGGGGTTGGCCAGGCGCCACTCGGCGTAGGACTTCTCCCACTCGGCGTGCTCGGCGCGGCCGCGCTGGGCGATGCCGCGGGCGTGGTCGAGCACCCCGGCCGGCACGTCGAACGTCTTGGCCGGGTCCATGCCCAGCACCTGCTTGGTGGCGGCGACCTCGGACTCGCCCAGGGCGGAGCCGTGGATCTTGCCGGTGTTCTGCTTGTTGGGCGCGGGCCAGCCGATGATCGTGCGCAGCCGGATGAACGACGGGCGGTCGGTCTCGGCCTTGGCCTTCTGGAGGGCTTCGTACAGGGCCGGGACGTCCTCGGCGTAGTCGCCGGTCGCGGTCCAGTCGACGCTCTCGGTGTGCCAGCCGTAGGCCTGGTAGCGCGCGACCACGTCCTCGGACTTGGCGATCTGCGTGTCGTCCTCGATGGAGATGTGGTTGTCGTCCCAGACGACGATGAGGTTGCCCAGCTTCTGGTGGCCGGCGAGCGCGCTGGCCTCGTGGCTGATGCCCTCCTCGATGTCGCCGTCGCTGACGAAGCACCAGATGTGGTGGTCGAACGGCGAGGCGCCCTGCGCGGTCTCGGGGTCGAACAGGCCGCGCTCGCGGCGGGCGGCCATCGCCATGCCGACCGCGTTGCCCAGGCCCTGGCCCAGCGGGCCCGTCGTCGTCTCCACGCCGGCCGTGTGGCCGTGCTCGGGGTGGCCGGGGGTCAGGCTGTCCCACTGGCGCAGCCGCCGCAGGTCGTCGAGCGTCAGCCCGTAGCCGGATAGGTAGAGCTGGATGTAGAGCGTCAGGCTCGAATGACCGCACGACAGGACGAAACGGTCGCGCCCGAGCCAGTTCGGATCGGTCGGGTCGTGGCGCATGACACGCTGGAACAGCAAGTATGCGGCGGGGGCCAGGCTCATGGCGGTGCCGGGGTGACCCGAGCCCGCCTTCTCCACTGCGTCCATCGCCAGGGCTCGAACGACGTCTACCGCCTGCTTGTCCAGGTCGGTCCATTCAAGGGCTGGCACGAGTTCGGTGCTCAAGTGCTCGATCTCCGGAATCTAGTTGTCGTGGTGGTGCCGGTCGGCTGTCCCGCCCCGCGGCCGACCGCCTTCGGCGGCCCGCCGCAGGTTGTGCGGCCCGCGCCTACACGGGACCCTAACCGAGTGGAGATGGCGATCGATTCCCATTCCACCCGCGCGTGTCCATGTAGGCCCGGACTCCGTCGGGTTCGTCTGGCCGGGACGGCGCAAGCCCCCCATTGGCCGGACCGGCCGACCCTGCGACTACAGTTTGGTTGTTCGCAGGGGCGTCACGGCGCCCGCCCATGGATCCGCTCTTATCAGAGGTTACGCGTTGACTCCGCACAGGCTGGAAGCGCCTTGACGGTGCTGACCAACAGGCACGCGACGGCCCCCTCACCGCAGGTGGAGGCGCCGCGCTCGATAGGCATGACCATCAAGGCCTATATCGCGCTCACCAAGCCGCGGATCATCGAGTTGCTGCTGATCACGACGCTGCCGGTGATGTTCCTCGCCGCGGGCGGCCTGCCGCCGCTGTGGACGTCGATCGCGGTCATGGTGTTCGGCACCCTGTCGGCGGGCAGCGCCAACGCGCTCAACTGCTACGTGGACCGCGACATCGACCAGAAGATGCGCCGCACCCGCCGCAGGCCGCTGGCCAGGCACCAGGTCTCGCCCCGCGGCGCGCTGATCTTCGGCGTCGTGCTGGGCGTGCTGTCCACCCTGGGCCTGTGGCTGACCACCAACTGGCTGGCCGCGGTGCTGTCGCTCGCGGCGATCCTGTTCTACGTGCTGGTCTACTCGATGATCCTCAAGCGGCGCACGGCCCAGAACATCGTGTGGGGCGGCATCGCGGGCTGCATGCCGGTGATGATCGGCTGGGCCGGCATCACCGAGCGGCTCGACTGGGCGCCGCTGGTGCTGTTCGGGGTGGTGTTCTTCTGGACGCCGCCGCACACCTGGACGCTGGCCATGCGCTACAAGGAGGACTACGCGGCGGCCAAGGTGCCGATGCTGCCGGTGGTGGCCACCGAGCGGCGGGTCGTGCTGGAGTCCATCGCCTACACCTGGGCCACCGTGCTGTGCTCGCTGGCGCTGTGGCCGGTGGCGGGCACCACGCCGTTCTACGCGATCGTGGCCGCCGTGCTGGGCGCGATGTGCCTGTGGGAGGTGCACCGCCTGCTCGCCCGGCTCAACGCCGGCAAGACGGGCGTCGACCTGCGGCCGATGCGCTTCTTCCACTGGTCCAACGCCTATCTGGCGCTGCTGTTCCTGGCCGTGGCGATCGATCCGCTGCTGGCCTGAACGGCTTGCTCCCACCCCCCGCCCGGCCGTTGCGCCGGGCTTTCCCTCTTCCGTATCATGCACATATGAATAGCTCTTCAGGTGTTGTGGCGGCGCTGGACGGATGCGTCGTGCCGGAGCCGGACGCGGCCAGGGTCGCGGCCACCCGCGACCGGCTCGTGACGCCTGACGAGGCCACCCGGCTGGCCGAGCTGTTCCGCCTGCTCGGCGACCCCACGCGGGCCCGGCTGCTCTACGCGCTGCTGGAGGCGGGGGAGCTGTGCGTGTGCGACCTGGCCGACGCGGTCGAGGTGACCGACACCGCCGTCTCCCACGCGCTGCGCCTGCTGCGAACGGCCGGCATCGTGGCCAGCCGCAGGGCCGGGCGCATGATCTACTACCGGTTGGCGGACGCTCACGTCCGCATGCTCCTCGACCTGAGCAGGGAGCATCTGAAGGAGACCGGATGAGCGGCGACCACGAGCACGGGCACGGCCCCGGTCATGGGCACGGGCACGCGCTGAGCGCGGACGCCGACCGGCGCTATCTCGTCGGCGCGCTGGCGCTGATCCTCGGCTACATGGCGGTCGAGGTGATCGCCGGTGTGGCCGCCAACTCGATCGCGCTGATCTCCGACGCCGCCCACATGCTCACCGACGCCAGCGCCATCGCGCTGGCGCTGATCGCCATGCGCATCGCCGCCAGGCCGGCCAAGGGCGCCTACACCTTCGGCTACAAGCGGGCCGAGATCCTCTCCGCGCAGATCAACGGGGTGACGCTGCTGCTGCTGGTGGCGTACTTCGTCTACGAGGGCGTGCGCAGGCTGCTGGAGCCGCCCGCGGTGGACGGCCCGATCGTGGTCGTCACCGCCGTGGCGGGCATCGCCGTCAACGCGCTGGCCGCCTGGCTGCTGTCCAGGGCGAACCGGCGCAGCCTCAACGTCGAGGGCGCCTTCCAGCACGTGCTCAACGACATGTACGCGTTCATCGCCACCGCCGTGTCCGGCCTCGTGGTCTGGCTGACCGGCTTCCGCCAGGCCGACACGATCGCCGCCCTGGTCGTGGCCGCGCTCATGCTCAAGGCCGGCTGGGGGCTGCTGCGCGACTCGGGCCGGGTGCTGCTCCAGGCGGCGCCCAGCGACCTCGACCCCGACGAGATAGGCCGCGTGCTGGCCGCGGAGGCGGACGTGGAGGAGATCCACGACCTGCATGTCTGGACGGTGACGAGTGGCTATCCGACCCTGTCGGCCCACGTGATCGTGGCCAGGGGCTCCGACTGTCACCGGGTGCGCTCCCGGCTGGCGGACCTGCTGCGCCGGAGGTTCGCGATCGGGCACACGACACTCCAGGTCGACCACGGGATTCGGGGTCTTGATCGGCACTGCGAGGACCCGCACGGACCCCGGCACTCTGATCCGTTAAGGTCACCGTATGGCGACCCGTGATCCACGCTGGGTGTTGAAGGACCGCCCGTCGTTCGCGTTGATCATCGGGCTGGTCCTCACCGGCATCTGCGCTCTGGTCTCGTTCTCCTTCGACGTCTTCAACGGCGCTCCGGTGCAGTTCTTCATCGCGCTCGCGCTGGCCCTGGCCCCGGTGCCGCTGCTGCTCGCGGCGGTGCTGGCGCTGGACCGGATGGAGCCGGAGCCGCGCAGCAACCTGATCTTCGCCTTCGCGTGGGGCGCGGGCGTCGCGGTGCTGGTCGCCGGCGTGATCAACTCGCTCAACCTGCACTACATCATCGACACCGCCAAGCTGTCGGAGGCCAGCGCGCGCAACATCGCGGCCACGTTCGGCGCGCCCGTGGTGGAGGAGACGATGAAGGGCCTGGTGCTGCTGGGCCTGCTCAGGTTCCGCCGGGCCGAGCTGGACGGGCCGACCGACGGCGTCATCTACGCCAGCATGGTCGGCCTCGGCTTCGCCATGAGCGAGAACGTCAGCTACTACCTCGGCGCGCTGTCCACCTCCGGCGTCAAGGGGCTGGCCGTCACGGTGGTGCTGCGCGGCATCCTGTCGCCGCTGGCGCATCCGCTGTTCAGCTCGATGATCGGGGTCGGCGTGGCGTACGCGGCCCAGCGGAGCGGCCCCGAGCGGGTGACCTACGTGCTGGCCGGCTGGTCGGGGGCGATGATCCTGCACGGGCTGTGGAACGGCCTGGCCTCCTACGGCGGCTTCCCCGGGCTCGTCGTGGCCTATCTGGTGCTGCTGGTCGTCCTGGTCGTGCTCATCGGCGTGATCTTCAGGGACCGGCGGCGCATCGTGGCCCTCATCCAGCGGTATCTGCCGCCGTACGAGCCGACCAGGCTCGTCACCCAGGCCGACATCCACATGTTGTCGGCCTTCTCCCGGCGCCGCCAGGCCCGGCAGTGGGCCCGCGCCTACGGCGGCAAGCGCGGCGTGCGGGCGATGCGCGACTACCAGCTCGCCGCCACCGAGCTGGGGCTGCTGCACGAGCGGGCGGCCCGCCACATGGTCGACGAGCACGACTTCCACGAGGAGCAGCGGGCGCTGCTGGAGTGCATGAGCACGGCGCGGGCCGACTTCCCCATGCCGCTGCACACCAGGTCGGTGGCCAGGGGCTCACCTCCGCCCGGCTACGCGCCCGGCGCGCCGACCTGACCTTCTGCGCAAAACGGGCATCCGATGGGTGGGGGAGTGGCGGACGTACCACCGCAAACTCGGCACAACCCCTCAGACGGCGGCGGGCGCCCCGGTGGGGGAGGGGCTGACAGGGGCGGGCTCGCCGTCGCGGACCCGCAGCGAGGTGACCACCCTGAGCGCGGCGATCCAGACCAGCGTCGAGCCCAGGACGTGCATGAGCACCAGCGCGGCCGGCACGGCCAGGAACCACTGCGTGTAGCCGATCACGCCCTGGAGCAGCTCCACGCCGAGCAGCGCCAGCGCCGCCCGCCTGGCGGGCCTCGGCGCGTTGGTCACGTGGAGGGCGAACAGCAGCGCGAACGTCAGCCCCACCACCAGGTAGGCCAGATCGGCGTGGAAGCGGGCCATGGCCTCGATGTCGAGGTCGAAACGCGAGGCCGTCTCGTCGCCCGAGTGCGGCCCCGTGCCGCTGACCACGACCCCGGCCACCAGCAGCGCGAACGTCGCGGCCAGCAGCACGTGGCCGAGCCTGCGGATGTCGCGGTGGGTCACCCGGCGCACGGGGCCGTCGCCCTCGCCCGCGCGCGCGTACAGCAGCCAGCAGACGGCGATCAGGCCGCTGGAGATCAGGTAGTGGGTGCCGACGGTGAACGGGTTGAGCATCGTGTTGACGACCAGCCCGCCCCACAGCGCCTGGGCGACGATGCCGGCCGGCTGCAGCCAGGCCAGGCGCACCAGCGAGACCCGGCGCGGCGCCAGCCGCAGCGCGGCCAGCACGCACGCGACACCGACGGCCAGCACCAGGAACGTCAGCAGCCGGTTGCCGAACTCCACGGCCATGTTGAGCGGCGAGACCTCGGGGTGCGCCACCGGGACGAAGCTGTCGGGCGTGCACCTCGGCCAGGTCGGGCAGCCGAGCCCGGACTCGGTGACGCGCACGCCCGCCCCGGTCACCGTGATCCCCGCGTTGACCACCACGGACGCCAGCGCCCAGCCGCGCAGCGAGCGAGTCGTGGGTGCCCAGAAGGACAGCAGGAGACGCGCGAAGGGCTTGGGGTTGTCCGTGGGTAGCTTCACGTCATCGATGGTAGGGGCCGGACCCGGCGGTCCCGCCACCGGGAACAGGCTTCTCAAGACCTCAAGGTATGTGACATATTACTGAGAGGAGGTGGTGGATGTCCGACGTGATCGTCGTCGGCGCCGGAGTCGTGGGCGCGGCCTGCGCCTACTACGCCGCGCGCGCGGGCCTCGACGTGACCGTGGTCGACCGCGGGCCCGTGGCGGGCGGCACGACGGGCTCGGGCGAGGGCAACATCCTGGTGTCCGACAAGGAACCGGGACCCGAGCTGGAGCTGGCCGTGCTGTCGAACCGGCTGTGGCGCGAGCTGGCCGAGCCGGGCGGGTTCGAGTTCGAGCCGAAGGGCGGGCTGGTCGTCGCCGAGACCGAGGACGTCCGGCGGCAGCTCACCGGCCTGGCCGCCAGGCAGGGCGTGGAGTATTCGCTCGTGGGGGCGTCCGAGCTGCGCGACTACGAGCCGCACCTGGCCGAGGGGCTGGCCGGCGGCGTCCACTACCCGCAGGACGCGCAGGTGCAGCCCATGCTGGCCGCCGCCACCCTGCTCCGGCGCGGCGCCGAGGACCATGGGACCCTGCGGCTGCGGCTCGGGGTCGAGGTCACCGGCGTCATCCGCTCCGGCGAGCGGGTGACGGGCGTGCGGACGTCGGGCGGCGACATCCTCGGGGACGCCGTCGTCAACGCGGCCGGCACCTGGGGCGGCGAGATCGCCTCGCTGGCCGGCGCCCACCTGCCGATCCTGCCCAGGCGCGGGTTCATCCTCGTCACCGAGCCCCTGCGTGAGCCGCTCATCCGGCACAAGGTCTACACAGCCGCCTACGTGACCAACGTGGCCAGCGACTCCGCCGGCCTGGAGACCTCGGCCGTCGTGGAGGGCACGCCAGCGGGGACCGTGCTCATCGGGGCCAGCAGGGAGCGGGTCGGGTTCGACCGGACGACGTCGGTGCCCGTGCTGTCGCTGCTGGCCGCCCAGGCGGTCGCGCTCTTCCCCGCGCTGCGGGAGGTGCGGGCGATCAGGTCGTACTGCGGCTTCCGTCCGTACTGCCCCGACCACCTGCCCGTCATCGGCGCCGACCCGCGCGTGCCCGGGCTGTATCACGCGTGCGGCCACGAAGGGGCCGGCATCGGACTCGCCCCGGCCACCGGGCACCTGCTCGCCCAACTGCTCACCGGCGAAGCGCCCGACCTGGACCTGACCCCCTTCCGCCCGGACCGTTTCACCGAGGAGGACTCGTGACCCGCCACGTTGCCGGCGAGGCGCCTGTGGCCCGCCATGTCGTCGCAGGGGAGGGCGTGTGAGCTTCCACATCACCGTCGACGGGCGCAGCGTTCCCGTCGTGCCCGGGCAGACGATCGGGGCGGCGCTGCACGCGGCCGGGGTGAAGTCGTGGCGCGCCACCCGGTTCGGCGGGCGGCCGCGCGGGCTGTTCTGCGGGATCGGGGTCTGCTTCGACTGCCTGATCTCGGTCAACGGGCGGGCGCCCGAGCGGGCGTGCCTGCTGGAGGCCGCACCTGGGGACGAGGTGACGACGGCGTGACGTACGACCTCGTGGTGGTCGGTGGTGGGCCCGCCGGTGTGGCGGGCGCGCTGACGGCGGCGCTGGCCGGGCTGAGCGTGGCGCTGGTGGACTCAGGGCCGCGGCTCGGCGGCCAGTACTTCCGGCACGCGCCCGTGCGCAAGGAGGGGCCCGAGCCGGGGGCCGGGCTGGCCCGGTTCCTGCGGCAGGCCGACGCCCTCAGCGCCCGCGCCGACGTGCTGTCGCGGCACCAGGTCTGGAACGTCTCCCGCGACCCGGACGGCACCCTGACCGTGCACTGCCTGACCAGCACGCCGCCCCACCCGGCAAGCGCCACCGAAGCGGGTGCCGCTGGTGAGCGGGCTGTGGTGGTGCGGGCGCGGCGGTTGCTGATCGCCACCGGCGCGCATGACCGGCCGTTGCCGTTCCCCGGCTGGGACCTGCCCGGGGTGCTCACCGCCGGCGGCGCGCAGGCGCTGCTCAAGGGCGGCGGCGTCCTCGCGGGCCGGCGGGTCGTCGTCTCCGGCACCGGGCCGTTCCTGCTGCCGGTGGCCACCGGGCTGGCCGGGGCGGGGGCGCGGGTGCTCGGCGTGTACGAGGCCAACGGCGGGCTCGGGCTGGCCAGGCATCCGCTGCTCGCCCTGGGCAAGGCCGGTGAGGCGGCGGGGTACGCGGCCGCGCTGGCCCGGCACCGGGTGCCGTACCGCACCCGTCATGCGGTGGTCGCCGCCCACGGGGACACCGAACTGGAGGCCGTGACCGTGGCCCGCCTCGACGCCGGCTGGAACGTTCTCGCCACCCGCGTCGTGCGCTGCGACGCCCTGGCCGTCGGTTACGGGTTCGTCCCGCAGATCGACCTGGGGACGCAACTCGGCTGCGCGAGCAGGCACGACGTGGACGGCAGCCCCGTGCTGGCCGTGGACGCGACCCTGCGTACGAGCGTCCCCGGCGTGTGGGCGGCCGGCGAACCCGTGGGCGTGGGCGGATGGCGGCTGGCCGAACTGGAGGGCCGCCTCGCCGCCAGCGCCATCGCCGACGACGCCAGGACGAGCCGCC